>DAIQRN010000019.1:0-14160 GCA_036786185.1 Acidovorax sp.
GGCGCCTGGAGCGCGCAGCGCACCGTGCAGCAGGTGCTGGACGCGCTGGGCGCCGCCCGCGTGCCTGCGGGCAAGGTCTACACCGCCAAGGACATTGCCGAAGACCCGCACTACCGAGCCCGCGACATGCTGCTGACGCAAGAGACGCGCGATGGCTACAGCGTGGAAGTGCCGGGCATCGTGCCCAAGCTCTCGGCCACGCCGGGCACCATTCGCAGCAGTGCACCGCACCTGGGTGATGACACCGATGCCGTGCTGGCAGAAATGGGGCTCAATGCCGAGCAGATTGCGTTGCTGCGCAGCAAAGGAGTCGTGCAATGAACGCACCCAGCACCGTTTGGCAAGGCGCAGGCCGCCGCATCCACATGCAGGAAGTGGGCCTGCGCGATGGCCTGCAGATGGAGAAGGCCTTCGTGCCCACTGAAGACAAGATCGCGCTGTGCAATGCGTTGTCGTCAGCGGGCCTGTCCAAGATCGAAGTGACTTCGTTCACGTCGCCCACGGCCATCCCCGCGCTGAAAGACGCTGAAATTGTGATGCGCGAGATCACGCGCCGCCCCGGAACGGTGTACACCGCGCTGGTGCCCAACCTGCGCGGTGCGGAGCGCGCCATTGAGTCGGGCACGGACGAGTTGAACCTGGTCATGTCCGTCAGTGCCACCCACAACCTGGCCAATCTGCGCATGACGCAGGAACAGTCGTTCGCCGCACTGTCGCAGGTAGTGGCCCTGGCGCAGGGCGCCAAGGTAGCGGTGAATGTGTCGCTGTCGTGCGTGTTCGGCTGCCCCATGGAAGGCGATGTACCCGAGGCCGATGTGTTCGGCTGGGTGCAGCGTTTTGTGGATGTGGGCGTGCGCGGCATCACGCTGTGCGACACCACGGGCATGGCCTACCCCACGCAGGTGCACCGGCTCACGGCGGCGGCCCGTGCGCGCTGGGCGGGGGTGGAGTTCACCCTGCATTTCCACAACACGCGCGGCATGGGGCTGGCCAATGTGCTGGCCGCCATAGACGCGGGGGCAGACCGGTTTGACGCGTCGCTGGGTGGCCTGGGCGGTTGCCCCTACGCGCCGGGCGCCAGCGGCAACGTGTGCAGCGAAGAAATCGTGCATGCGCTCGATTGCATGGGCTATGACACGGGGGTGGACTTGGCCCAGCTGGTGGCGGCGGCGCAGCAGTTGCCCGCACTGATCGGCCACGACATCCCCAGCCAGATCGCCAAGGCTGGGCCGCGCCTGGCCTTGCACCCGGTCCCGGCAGACTTTGAGGCGATTCGCCAGCGGGCACTGGCGCGCTGACCTGCACCTTTTTTCCCACCCATAACACCAGGAGACAACGCCATGACTTTCCCCACTCTGTCACGCCGCATCTTCACAGCGGCCGTGCTGTGCTCTGCTGCTTTCACCGCGGGCGCGCAGGACAAATACCCTTCCAAGCCCATCACCCTGGTGGTGCCGCAGGCGGCTGGTGGTGCCAATGACGCGATTGCGCGGGTGGTGGCGCAAAAGCTGGGCGAGCAACTGGGCCAGAGCGTGATCGTGGAAAACCGCCCTGGCGCGGGTGGCACGCTGGCCACAGGCACCACGGCCCGCGCGCGCAACGACGGCTACACCCTGCTGCTGACGGCCGACAGCGCCCATGTGATTGGCCCCGCGCTGTACAAGAACCCCGGCTTTGATCCGGTGAAAGACTTTGCACCCGTGGCCCCGGTGGCCACAGCGGGCTATGTTCTGGTGGCGCACCCATCGTTCCCTGCCAACACCGTGGCCGAAATGGTGGCCCTGGCCAAGGCCAGCCCTGGCAAGTATTCGATTGCCTCGGCGGGCAATGGCACGCTGAACCACCTGATTGGCGAGATGCTGCAAAAGGCTGCCGGCATCCAGCTGCAACACATCCCCTACAAGGGCTCGGCCGCTGCCGCCACCGACGTGGTGGGCGGGCAGGTGCCGCTGTCGGTGCAAAGCCTGCCGTCGGCCATTGCGTTCATCAAGGCGGGCAAGCTCAAGGTGCTGGGCGTGGTCAACGAAAAGCGCGTGGCCGCGCTGCCCGATACGCCCACCATTGGCGAAACCATCAAGGGCTTTGGCCAGGCGCCCTGGTACGCGCTGTTTGCGCCCGCAGGCACGCCTGCTGCCATCGTGGCGCAGTTGCAAACCGAAGTGGCCCGCGCGCTGGAGCACAAGGACGTGGTCGAGAAACTGGCCACCGTGGGCTGCGAGCCCTTCAAGGGCACGGCGGCGCAGTTGGCGGCCCTGGTGCAGGCAGACCTGCCCAAGTGGAGCCTGGTGGTGAAAGACACCGGCGCCACGGTGGACTGAACCCTGCCGCACCACAGTCCCCCATTCACAACATCAACGACGGAGACCCCATGAAGCTACATCGCAAGCAATTCACCACCCTCGCCCTGGCGGCCCTGGCCACAGGCTTTCTGGGCAGCGCCACAGCGCAATCTGCCTACCCCAGCAAGACCGTGACCATGGTGGTGCCTACCGCCGCTGGCGGCACCACCGACCTGTCGGCCCGCATGCTGGCGCAGGCCCTGGGCCCCGTGCTGGGCCAGACGGTGGTGGTGGACAACAAGGGCGGTGGCAACGGCAACATTGCCGCCAGCATCGTCAAGCGCGCCGAGGCCGATGGCTACACGCTGCTGATGCAGTACTCGGGCTACCACGTCATCTCGCCCCACATCACCAAGCAAAAGCAGTGGGACCAGGGCGACTTCCAGCCTGTGGCCAACATCATCTCGGCACCGCAGATCATCGTGGTGCGGGCCGACCTGCCGGTGAAGACGCTGCCCGAGCTGATCGCCTACGCCAAGGCCAACCCCGGCAAGCTCAACTACGCCTCGTCGGGTAACGGCTCGCTGCAGCACGTCACGGGTGCCATGCTGGAGCAGCAGGGCGGCATCAAGATGGTGCACGTGCCTTACAAGGGCACCGGCCCCGCGCTGCAGGACCTGCTGGGCGGCCAGGTGGACCTGACCTTTGGGACAGCGCCTCCGTTCATGCCGCACATCGCCAGCGGCAAGCTGCGCGTGCTGGCGGTGACGGGCAAGCAGCGCCTGCCCAGCCTGTCCCAGGTGCCCACGACAGCCGAAGCCGGCTATCCCAAGGTGAATGCCACGTCGTGGTTTGCGCTGTTTGCGCCTGCGGCCACCCCCAAGCCGGTGGTCGACAAACTGGCCGCCGATGTGCGGGCCGTGGTGCAGAGTGCAGCCTTCCAGCAAAAGGCCCAGGAGCAGGGCGCCACGGCGGAATACCTGAGCCCGCAGCAGCTGGGTGAGCAAGTGCGCGCGGATTTGGGCAACTGGGCCCAGGTCGTCAAGGCGTCGCACATCGAAGCCGAATGACTCGAAACCGACTGGCGTGAAACCGGTGGCGACTTTCCGGTAGCCGCCGACCGCTCACCGCTGCGCAATGCAAAGCCCCGGTGCCCTTGTGGTGCCGGGGCTTTGTCATTTTTTGTTCGGAGAATCCCTAGGGGTTTGCACTTAGATGGTGCGCGACGCTTGGCGCTGGTGCACTCGGTACAGCCTTTGGTGCAAGCGTTTGACTGCGTTGTGAGGGCAAGCGCGCTGCTTTCATGAAACGAATTTTTTCATTAACATGACGTCGTTGTAAATTCTTTATCAAATTGCTGGCGGCCTGATTCCACAGGGTCAGCCAGCAGCCCAACCCGCCCATGTCCGCCCCGTCCGAGTCCCACAACGAGCCCGTCTCGATCGCCATTCGCATCGGGCGGGCGCGGCCAACGCTCACGCGTTCGCACCAGCAGATGGCCGACTACGTGATGGCCCACCCGCTGCAGGCGGCCACCATGCCGATCGATGAGCTGGCGGCTGCGGTGGGGGTTTCGGTGGCCACGGCCAACCGCTTCGCCCGCGCCATTGGTCTCGATGGCTACCCGATGCTGCGTGCCGAGCTGGTCAAGGGTTTTGAGGCCATGCTGGCCCCCATCGAAAAAATGCGCATTCGCGTGGAAAAGCCCAGCTCCATGCAGGACGTGTTTGCGGCTGCGCTGGAAGAGAGCCAGCGCAACATCGCCGGAACGCGCGAAGCGCTGGACGGCAAGGCGTGCGAAGAGGCGGTGCGCGTCATCCTGGCGGCGCGGCGCATTTACCTGGCCGGCTTTGGCGCCAGCGGCTGGCTGGCGGGCCTGCTGCAGCGCGGCCTCGACGCCCACTGTGACAACGTGCATTTGCTGGCTGGTGTGGGCGGTGCATCGTTTGGTGCCCGGCTGCTGCCGCGCATGGGCGAGCAAGACTTGCTCATCGCCATCAGCTACCCCCGTTACCTGACCGACACCGTGGTGCTGGCGCAAGGCGCTTTCGAGCGCGGCGTGCAGGTGCTGGCGCTGACCGACGGCCTGCAGTCGCCCCTGCTCCCATACGCGCACAACAGCCTGTTCGCGCAGACCGAAAACCAATACGCAGCGAATTCCGACTCGTCGGCGCTGGCGCTGATCGAGGCGCTGTGCAGCGCTGTAGCCCACCAGAGCCGAGGCGCGGTGCAGACCGCCGCACGCATGACCGAGGCCGTGTTGCCTTGGCTGCACGACGGTGCGCGCAGCCGCCTGTCCGTGCGATCTGCAGAGCCTGCCGCCAAGCGGTCGGGCAAAAAGAGCGACTGACGCACCCCCTTGCAATTGACTCGACAACCTGACCTCATGACCGTGACTTCCTCTTCCAACCCTTCCCGCGCAACCCCTGTGATTGCCATCCATGGCGGCGCAGGCACGCTGAGCCGCGCCCACATCAGCGCCGAGCAAGAGCGTGCATACCATGCGGCCCTGCAGCAGGTACTGCTGGCCGGCCAGGCGGTGCTGGCGCAGGGCGGCACTGCGATGGAGGCCGTTTGCGAGGCCGTGCGTCTGCTGGAAGACTGCCCCTTGTTCAATGCGGGCCACGGCGCGGTCTTTACGGCCGAGGCGACGCACGAGCTGGACGCAGCCGTCATGGACGGCACCACCCTGGCTGCCGGTGCGGTGGCCGGTGTGTCGCGCATTCGCAACCCCGTGCAGGCGGCGCGCGCCGTGATGCAAAACGGCCAGCATGTGCTGATGGTGGCCGAAGGGGCAGAGCGCATGGCCCAAGAGGCGGGCCTTGCGACGGTGGAGCCCAGCTACTTCTCCACCCCCGCGCGCCACGCTCAGTTGCTGGCGGCGCAGGAGCGCCAGGCGGGTGTGGTGCTGGACCACGATGGCGCTGCCGCGCTGGCCGGCCGCGCCATCGACGAAGGCCGCAAGATGGGCACCGTGGGGGCCGTGGCGCTGGATGCGCATGGCCACCTGGCGGCAGCCACGTCCACGGGCGGCATGACCAACAAGCTGCCCGGCCGCCTGGGCGACAGCCCCCTGATCGGCTGCGGTACCTATGCCGACGACCGCACGGCGGCGGTGTCGTGCACCGGCCATGGCGAGAGCTTTATCCGCGTGGCTGCCGCGCACGATGTGTGCGCCCGCATGGCCTACGGCGGTGCCAGCCTGGAGTCAGCGACGCAAGCGGTGGTGCACGAGGCACTGCCGGCCGTGCAAGGCACGGGCGGGCTGATTGCCGTGGATCGCCAGGGCAACGTTTGCCTGCCTTTCAATACCGAAGGGATGTACCGCGGCATTGCGCGTGTGGGGCAGGAGCCCGAATCCTTTATTTACCGTTGAGCGTGCGTACTGCAGCGCACACCAGAGACCGTTTTTTCCCCATGGCTTCCCACATGAAATCGACTTCTTCGACCGTGACTTCGTCTTTGATCCTGCCCGAGCAGCGCGTGCTGGCTGTGAGCGACATGACTGTGCGGTTCGCCAATTCCGAGCGGACCGTGGACGCGGTGCGCAACCTGTCTTTCCATGTGGACCGTGGTGAGACGCTGGCGATTGTGGGCGAGTCGGGCTCGGGCAAGTCGGTGACCTCGCTGGCGCTGATGCGCCTGGTGGAGCACGGTGGCGGCAAGATCGTGAACGGCTCGGCCGCCCTGCGCCGTCGCAACGGCCAGGTGCTGGACGTGGTGAAGGCGGGCAACGCCACCATGCGCGATGTGCGCGGCGCCGATGTGGCCATGATCTTCCAGGAGCCCATGACGTCGCTGAACCCCGTGTTCACGGCGGGGGAGCAAATTGCAGAGTCCATCCGCAACCACCAGGGCATGGACCGCGCCGCAGCGCGCGCCGAGGCGCTGCGCATGCTGGACCTGGTGCGCATTCCTGAAGCGCGCAACGTGCTCGATCGCTTTCCGCACCAGCTGTCGGGCGGCATGCGCCAGCGCGTGATGATTGCGATGGCGCTGGCCTGCAAGCCCCAGCTGCTGATTGCCGACGAGCCCACCACCGCGCTGGACGTGACCATTCAGGCGCAGATCCTGCAGCTGATTCGCCAGTTGCAGGACGAGATGCACATGGGCGTGATCTTCATCACCCACGACATGGGCGTGGTGGCCGAGGTGGCCGACCGCGTGCTGGTGATGTACCGCGGCGACAAGGTGGAAGAGGGCGAGTCTGGCAACGTGTTTGCAGCGCCGCAGCACGCTTACACCCGTGCCCTGCTGTCTGCCGTGCCCAAGCTGGGCGCCATGCGCGGCACTGATTTGCCGCGCCAGTTTGATTTGCTGCGCGCCGACGGCACGGTGGCTCCGTCCACGGTGCTGGAATCCTCACCCGCCGACACGCGCCCTGCAGGGGCCGCGCCGATCCTGCGCGTGAAAAACCTGGTCACGCGGTTTGACCTGCGCTCGGGCCTGCTCAACCGCGTCAAGCGCCGGGTGCACGCCGTGGAGCAGGTGAGCTTTGACCTCTACCCCGGCGAGACGCTGGCCCTGGTGGGCGAATCGGGCTGCGGCAAGTCCACCACCGGCCGCTCGCTGCTGCGCCTGGTCGAAAGCCAGAGCGGCGCCATCGAATTCGGTGGCCGCAACATCCTCGACCTGCCCACCAGCGAGGTGCAGGCACTGCGCCGCGACATCCAGTTCATCTTCCAGGATCCGTTTGCCTCGCTCGACCCGCGCCTGACGGTGGGATTTTCCATCATGGAGCCGCTGCTGGTGCACAAGGTGATGGGCCGTGAAGACGCCCAAGCCCGCGTGGACTGGTTGCTGGAGAAGGTGGGCCTGCCGCGCGAACATGCGCAGCGCTATCCGCACGAGTTTTCGGGCGGCCAGCGCCAGCGCATTGCCATTGCCCGTGCCCTGGCGCTCAACCCCAAGGTGGTGGTGGCCGACGAGTCGGTGTCGGCCCTGGACGTGTCCATCCAGGCGCAGATCGTGAACCTGATGCTGGACCTGCAGCGCGAGCTGGGTGTGGCCTTCCTGTTCATCTCCCACGACATGGCCGTGGTCGAACGCATCAGCCACCGCGTGGCCGTGATGTTCCTGGGCCAGATCGTCGAGATCGGCCCGCGGCGCGCCATCTTTGAAAACCCGCAGCACCCCTACACCAAGAAGCTGATGGCCGCGGTGCCGATTGCCGACCCTGCGCGCCGCCACCTCAAGCGCGTGCTGCTGGAGGGCGAGATCCCCAGCCCCATCCGCGCAGTGGGCGATGAGCCCACCGTGCTGCCCATGATCGAAGTGGGCCCAGGCCATTTTGTGGCCGCCCCTGTATGAAAAAAGTGAGCGGCCAGCGCTTTATTGACAAGGCTTTCAATGTGAAAACGTATTGAAATGTCCGCCAGACAAGCGCAAGCAGCTATTGTTTTTGATAACCGTGTTTCGTCAACCTGGAGTTCCTTCATGAAGAAAATCGCTTCCATCCGCCGCTCCACCCAGGCCTTGCTGGCCTTGGTTGCCATTGCCGCTTCTGGCTCTGCGCTGGCTGCCGGCAATGCCGTGCTGGCCATCTACCAACAGCCAGAAACGCTGGACCCCTACAACACCAACACGACCATCACCACGGCTGTGACCAAGAGCTTCTACGAAGGCCTGTTCCAGTTCGACAAGGACCTGAAGGTCAAGAACGTGCTGGCCGAGAGCTATGAAGTGTCGAAAGACGGCCTGGTCTACACCTTCAAGCTGCGCAGCGGGGTGAAGTTCCACGACGGCACAGACTTCAACGCTGCAGCGGTGAAGACCAACCTCGACCGCGTGATGAACCCCGAAAACCGCCTGCTGCGCGCCACGCAGTTCAACCGCATCGAAAAGGTCGAGGCGGTGAACCCCCTGACGCTGCGCATCACGCTGAAGCAGCCTTTTGGCCCCTTCATCAACTCGTTGGCCCACGCTTCGGCCGCCATCATCTCGCCCGCAGCGCTGCAAAAGTGGGGCAACAAGGACATCGCTTTCCACCCCGTGGGCACGGGCCCCTTCGAGTTCGTGGAATGGAAGCAGACCGACTCCATCGTCGGCAAGAAGTTTGCTGGCTACTGGAAGAAGGGCTACCCCAAGATCGACCAGGTCACCTGGAAGCCCGTGCTGGAGAACAACACCCGCGCCTCCATGCTGCAGACCGGGGAGGCCGACTTTGCCTACACGCTGCCCTACGAGCAGGCCGCTCTGCTCAAGAAGGTGGACAAGATCGAAGTGGTGAGCTCGCCATCGATCATCGTTCGCTTCCTGGCCATGAACGTGCTGCAAAAGCCCTACGACAACCCCAAGGTGCGCCAGGCCATCGCTTACGCGATCAACAAGGAAGCCTTGGCCAAGGTGGCCTTCGGTGGCTTTGCCCAGCCTGCAGCCGGCTTTGTGCCCGCAGCACTCAAGCACGGCATCAAGATGGAGCCGATTCCCTACAACGTGCAAAAAGCGCGTGAGCTGCTGAAGGAAGCGGGCTACCCCAACGGCTTTGAATCGACGCTGTGGAGCGCCTACAACAACACCACCAGCCAGAAGGTGATCCAGTTCGTGCAGCAACAGCTGCAGCAAGTGGGTATCAAGCTGCAGGTGCAGGCCCTGGAAGTGGGCCAACGCGCCGAGTGGGTGGATTCGTGGGCCGACCCCAAGACCGCCAAGGTGCGTCTGTATTACACAGGCTGGTCTTCGTCTACGGGTGAAGCCGACTGGGCACTGCGTCCCCTGTTCTCCACCGAAGCCTGGGCTCCCAAGCTGAACAATATGTCGTTCTACAGCAACGACGTGGTGGACGGCGGCATCGCGAAAGCCTTGGTGTCCACCGACGACAACGAGCAGGCCGCGCTGTACAAGTCTGTGCAAGAGCAGCTCATGAAGGACCTGCCACGCATTCCTCTGGTCACCGAGGAAAACCTGTCTGCTCACTCCAAGCGCCTGTCGGGTGTTTATGTGATGCCTGACGCCAACATCAACATCGACGAAATCACGCTGAAATAAGCTGATTGACTGCCGCGCGCCCGCTGGGCGTGCGGCAGATGCTCCCGTTTTTATCGTAGAGATTTCGCTGCGCACCGCAGCGCCGCATCCATGCTGAATTACTTTTTCAAACGACTGCTGGGGCTCTTGCCCACGCTGCTGATCGTTGCAGTCCTCGTCTTCCTGTTCGTTCACATGCTGCCGGGCGATCCCGCCCGCTTGGCTGCTGGCCAGGATGCCGACGAAGCCACGGTGCAGCTGGTGCGCCAAGAGCTGGGGCTGGACAAGCCACTGCCAGAGCAGTTCGTGCATTTCTTCTCGCGCATGGTGCAAGGCGACTTCGGTACGTCGATGCGCACGCGACGTCCCGTGGCGGTGGAGATTGGTGAGCGCTTCATGCCCACCCTGCTGCTCACCATCTCCAGCATGGCCTGGTCGGTGGTGTTTGGCATGGGGATCGGCATCATCTCGGCCGTGTACCGCAATCGGTGGCCCGACCGTCTGGGGATGACGCTGGCCGTGTCCGGTATCTCGTTTCCCGCATTTGCACTGGGCATGCTGCTCATGCAGGTGTTCTCGGTGAACCTGGGCTGGCTGCCCACAGTGGGCGCTACCACCTGGGTGCACTACATCCTGCCGTCGCTCACGCTGGGTGCAGCCGTGGCCGCCGTGATGGCGCGCTTCACACGGGCATCGTTCGTGGAAGTGGTGCAGGAAGACTTTGTGCGCACGGCCCGCGCCAAGGGCCTGAACGAACGCGTGGTAGTGCTCAAGCACTGCTTGCGCAATGCGCTCATTCCCGTGGTCACCATGATGGGTTTGCAGTTTGGCTTCCTGCTGGGGGGCTCCATCGTGGTCGAGGCGGTGTTCAACTGGCCAGGCCTGGGTCGCCTGCTGGTGGACGCCGTGACCATGCGCGACTACCCCGTGATCCAGACGCTGGTGTTGCTGCTGTCGCTGGAGTTCATCCTGATCAATCTGGTGGTGGACATGCTGTACGGCTTCATCAACCCCACCATTCGCTACAAGTGACGCAGTTCGCGCGCCCCTTTTTTCTCGCCCACGCCCAGACGTCATGACAACGCCCTCCATTCCTACGCCGCCCGACGCCGCACAAGTGGCCGCCGCATCGGTGTCCGCCGCCGCGAACTCTTCTGCCATCCGCACACCTTGGCGCGAGTTCTGGCGCAAGTTCAAAAAACAGCATGTGGCCATGGCCGCGTTGGCCTTTGTGCTGCTGCTGGTGTTGGTCGCAGTGTTTGCGCCCTACATCGTTCCCTACGATGCCGAAGGTTTCTTCGACTACGACCGGCTCAATGAAGGCCCGTCGGTGGTGCATTGGTTCGGCGTCGATCCATTGGGCCGCGACATCTTCAGCCGCATCCTGATGGGTGCACGCATCTCGCTGGCCGCTGGCTTCCTGTCGGTCATGATCGGCTGTGTGATCGGCACGGCCCTGGGCCTGCTGGCCGGCTACTACGAAGGCTGGTGGGACCGCATCGTGATGCGCATCTCGGACGTGCTGTTTGCCTTTCCGGGCATCTTGCTGGCGCTGGGTGTGGTGGCGATTCTGGGCAGCAGCATGACCAACGTCATCGTGGCCGTGGCCGTGTTCAGCGTGCCCGCGTTTGCACGGCTGGTGCGTGGCAACACGCTGGTTCTCAAGCACATGACCTACATCGAGTCAGCGCGCAGCATTGGCGCGTCGGACTGGACCATCATCGTGCGCCACATCCTGCCCGGCACCATCTCGCCCATCGTCGTGTACTTCACGATGCGCGTGGGCACCTCCATCATCACGGCTGCCAGCCTGTCCTTTCTGGGCATGGGGGCACAGCCGCCCACGCCCGAGTGGGGTGCCATGCTGAACGAAGCGCGTGCCGACATGGTGAACGCACCGCACGTCGCGCTGTTCCCCAGCCTGGCCATCTTCCTGACCGTGCTGGCCTTCAACCTGCTGGGCGACGGCTTGCGTGACGCGCTGGACCCCAAGATCGATCGCCAGACATGAGTGCTGCGACCCCGGCTCTCTCGCACGACACACCGCCACGCATCGGTGCTTTGGCCAGTGGTGCGCTGGACGCCATCACCGATGTGCCCGGCGTGACGGTGGGGCATGCCACCCACGCCAGCGGTGATGTGCAAACGGGCGTGACGGTGGTGCACGCCCACGGGCAAGACCCCTATCGCCACAAGGTGCCTGCAGGTGTGGCTGTGATCAATGGCTTTGGCAAGAGCGTGGGACTGCTCCAGTTGGAAGAGCTGGGACAGCTCGAAACACCGATTGCCTTGACCAACACGTTCTCTACCAGTGCCATGGCGCAGGCGCAGATTCGCGAATGCGTGGAGCGCAACCCAGAGACGGGGCGCGCCTGGCCCACGGTCAACCCCTTGGTGCTGGAGTGCAACGATGGCTACCTGAACGACATCCAGCGCATGGTGCTGGGCGAGGCCGACTACCGGCAAGCCAGTGCCGAGGCGCAGGCCCAGTTCGCGCAAGGCGCGGTGGGCGCGGGGCGTGGGATGTCCAGCTTTCAGCTCAAGGGCGGGGTGGGCTCGGCGTCGCGCCGTGCGCCGCTGCTCGACGGAAACACCTACACGGTCGGCGCACTGGTGTTGGCCAATTACGGTGTGCTGCCCCACCTGGTGTGGGGGGGCGTGCCGGTGGGGGGTGACATTGCCACGTTGCTGGACGACGATGTCCGCATGCAAGCGCAGGCCGCAGAAAAGGGCTCCATCATCATGCTGCTGGCCACCGATGCGCCGCTGGACGCCCGCCAGCTCAAGCGACTGGCGCTGCGTGCAGCGGCGGGACTGGCCCGCACGGGGTCGGTGTACGGCCACGGCAGTGGCGACATTGCGCTGGCGTTTTCAACGGCGTACACACTGCCGCACTTGGCGGAGACGCCCATGCCGCAGGTGGCCATGGTGCATGAAACGCTGATGGATGGCCTGTTTGTGGCAGCGGCCGACGCCGTAGAGCAGGCCATCGTGCACGCGCTGTGGCATGCGGAGCCCGTGCAGGGACGCAACGGGCACTCCCGGCCGTGCATCCGTGAACTTTTGTCTCGACTGCGTGCGCCAGCAGTCGCTTCTCCCGACTCGAGGTCGTGATCCATGAAGATTCTTATTTCCGTCGATATTGAAGGGGTGGCAGGCGTCTACCACTCCGAGCAGGTGCGGCCCGGCAATCCCGAGTTTGAGCGGGCACGGCGGCTCATGACCGCAGAGGCGAATGCGGCTGTGTGTGGCGCGTTCGATGCGGGGGTGTCAGAGGTGTTTGTGAACGACTCCCACGGAGGCTTTCGCAACATGCCCCCCGATTTGCTGGACGAGCGCGCGCAGGTCATTCAGGGCAAGCCGCGTTACCTGAGCATGGTCTCTGGCGTGGAGCTGGGCGTGGCGGGTGTGTGTCTTGTGGGTTACCACTCACGTGCCCAGGGGCGCGGCATTCTGGCGCACACCATCAACAGCTTTGCCTTTGCCCGAGTCAAGCTCAACGGCATGGAGCTGGGCGAGGCTGGCATCTACGGTGCGCTGGCCGGTGCCTATGGCGTACCGGTGCTCATGGGCTCTGGCGACGATGCATTCATTGAAGAGACCCGCCCGCTGTTCCCACAGGCTGTGTATGTGCAGACCAAGCGAGCGACGGGTCAGGGCAGCGGCATCAGTTTGTCGCCTGCGCTGGCTTGCTCGGCCATCCGCACCGGTGTGGCCCAGGCTGTGCAGCAGCGTGCTGCCTGCGCTCCGTGGCAGATCGAGGGGCCCGTACAGGTAGAGATCCAAACCCAGACCCCCGCGCTGGCCGACCTGTTTTGTCAGTGGCCCACCCTGGCGCGTGTTGATGGGGACCTGCTGCAATTCACAGCGCCCGATACCGAGTCGGCCGTGCGCATGATCAATTGTCTTTCTGCCATGTCGAGCATGCTGCGATGACCGAGCCGATGTCCGTTTCACTTTCCCCGGCCAAAGTAGGCATTTTGGCCGGCATGGGGCCCGCTGCGGGCGTGGACTTTGCCCGCCTGTTTCTGCAGTCGTGCGAGCAGTGGTTGCAGTCGCATGGCCATGCGGTGAAGGACCAGGCGTTCCCCGAACATTGGGTAGCCCAGGTGCCCGTGGCCGACCGCAGCCGCGCGCTGGCAGACGCCGATGCCGCGCAGCCGTTGGAGGACATGGCGCGGGTTCTGCGACAGTTCACCGGACTGGGCATTCGCGCGGCGGCCATCTCGTGCAACACGGCCCACGCCTGGCATGCAGAGTTGCAAGCTCGCGTGTCGGGCGTCGAGCTGCTGCACATCGCGCGCGAGACAGCGCTGGAGCTGCGGCACCTTGGCGTGCGGCGTGCGGCGTTGCTGGCCACACAGGGCACGTACCGCATGGGGCTGTACGACGCGGTGCTGGCTGAGCAGGGCATTGGTTGCCTGTTGCCCGATGCACAAGAGCGTGAATGGCTCATGGAGGGTATTTACGATGGCGTCAAAGCCGGTCGCATGGACTTGGCGCAAGAGCGCTTTGCCAAGGTGGCACGCCAGATTCATGGGCGTGCGCCGGACGCCGTGATGGTGATGGCCTGCACGGAGATTCCGCTGGCACTGCCGCATGTGCCCGAGGCCAGCGGCTGGTCGCTGGTCGACCCTTCGGCGATCCTGGCCGCGGCGCTGGCCCGCAGGGCGTTCGAACACTGAGCCGCTAGCACTGGGCCGCAAGCATGGTGGGGTTGCCGCGGCCGGGGTGCACACTGGTCACAATAGCGGCATGTCCGATGTGCATTCTCCCGAACTCTTATCTCAGGTCGCCGCGCTCCCCTCATTGCCCGGGGTTTATCGCTATTTCGATGCGCAGGATGCGCTGCTGTACGTAGGCAAGGCGCTCAACCTCAAGCGCCGGGTGTCCAGCTACTTCCAGAAGAACCATG
>DAIQRN010000348.1:0-3633 GCA_036786185.1 Acidovorax sp.
CAGGCCGGATGCGTCGCGCGGCACGGCGAAGGCCATGGCGACCTGGCCCTTGAGCTGGTCGGCCACACCCACCACGGCCACCTCGGCAATGTTGGGGTGACCGGCGATGCACTCCTCGATCTCGCGCGTGCCCAGGCGGTGGCCGGCCACGTTGATCACGTCGTCGGTGCGGCCCAGGATGAAGTAGTAGCCGTCCGCGTCGCGGATGCCCCAGTCGAAGGTGCTATAGACCAGGCGACCGGGGATGCTCTTCCAGTAGGTGTTGACGAAGCGCTCGTCGTTGCGCCACACGGTCTGCAGGCAGCCGGGGGGCAGCGGCCCCTCGATGGCGACCACGCCCTTCTGGTTGGGCTCGGTCAGCTCCTCGCCCGTGGCCTCGTTGATCAGCTTGACGTTGTAGCCATATACCGCCTTGCCCGGGCTGCCGAAGCGCGATGCCTGCTGCTGCACGCCGTTGCACAGCGTGAGGATGGGCCAGCCGGTTTCGGTCTGCCAGTAGTTGTCGATGATGGGCACATTGAGGGCGCCACTGATCCATGTGGCCGTGGGCTCGTCCAGCGGCTCGCCAGCCAGCCACAGGGCCTTGAGGCTGCTGATGTCGTACTTCTTCAGGTACTCGGGGTCCTGTTTTTTGAGCACGCGCACCGCCGTGGGTGCCGAGAACATGTGGGTGACCTTGTACTTCTCGACCAGGCTCCACCAGATGCCGGCGTCGGGCCGGACCGGCAGGCCCTCGTACAGGATGGTGGTCATGCCCGCGATCAGGGGGGCGTAGATGATGTAGCTGTGGCCCACCACCCAGCCGATGTCGCTGGTGCAGAAGTACGTGTCGCCCGCGTTGGCCTGGAAGATGTGGCGCATGCTGGAGGCCAGCGCCACCGTGTAGCCGCCCGTGTCGCGCTGCACACCCTTGGGCTTGCCCGTGGTGCCGCTGGTGTACAGCGTGTAGCTGGGGTGGGTGGATTCCACCCAGACACAGGGCACCTGGGCATCCATGTGCCGCGTGCGCAGGGCGCCCCAGTCGTGGTCGCGCCCGGCGCGCATGGCGGCGGGGGCCAGGCCCCGGTCCACCAGCAGCACGGCGGCGGGCTTGTGGGCCGACAGGTCGATGGCCTCGTCCAGCAGCGGCTTGTAGGGCACGACCTTGCCGCCGCGCGAGCCGGCATCGGCGCTCACGATGACCGTGGGCTCGGCATCTTCGATGCGCGAGGCCAGCGACGACGAGGCAAAACCACCGAACACCACCGAGTGGATGGCGCCGATGCGCACGCAGGCCAGCATGGCAAAGGCGGCCTCGGCGATCATGGGCATGTAGATCAGCACGCGGTCGCCCTGCTGGACGCCCAGCGCCTGCAGCGCAGCGGCCATGCGCTGCACCTCGGCATGCAGCTCGGCGTAGGTGTAGGCGCGCTCGGTGTTGGTCTCGGTCGAGATCGCCACCAGCGCGTTCTGCGCACCGCGCGCCGCCACGTGGCGGTCGATGGCGTTGTGGCACAGGTTGGTGGTGCCGCCCACGAACCATTTGGCAAACGGCGGGTTGTCGTACTCGCAGATCTTTTGGGGCGGGGTCTGCCAGTCGATCAGGCGGGCCTGCTCGGCCCAGAAGGCATCGCGGTCGTCGATGGACTGGCGGTGAAAGTCGGCATAGCTCGTCATGGTGTGGTGTCTCCTCGGATGTCCCGGTGCGGTGCCTGAGTGCAGAGGCGCACCCCGTTCTGAATTCATAATTATTCATGACGGGCTTGCGGCAAGCTGACGCAGCAGGGCTGGCGGGTGACGCCTGCCTTGCAGAACCCCTCCACGGGCCTGCGTGGCTGCACCCTGTCATATTCTGCTGTCACACTCCGGGCCCATGCACGCAGCGCCGCCCCCTGCCCCCACTTTTGCCCAGGCGTTCCGCTTCTGGCTTCAGCTCGGTTTCATCAGCTTTGGCGGCCCGGCCGGGCAGATCGCCATCATGCACGCCGAGCTGGTGGAGCGCCGCCGCTGGATCAGCGAAAAGCGCTTTCTGCACGCGCTCAACTACTGCATGCTGCTGCCCGGCCCCGAGGCCCAGCAGTTGGCCACCTACATCGGCTGGCTGTTGCACCGCAGCTGGGGCGGCATCGTGGCGGGCGCGCTGTTTGTGCTGCCCTCGCTGTTCATCCTGATGGTGCTGTCGTGGGTGTACCTGCGCTTTGGCGATGTACCGGTGGTGGCGGGCATCTTCTACGGCATCAAGCCCGCCGTGACGGCGCTGGTGCTGCACGCGGCGCACCGCATTGGCAGCCGGGCGCTGCGCAACGGCTGGATGTGGGGCATTGCGGCCGCGTCGTTCGTGGCGATCTTTGTGTTCAACACGCCCTTCCCGGCCATCGTGCTGGTGGCCGGGCTGGTGGGCTACCTGGGCGCGCGGCGCTGGCCCGCAGTGTTTGCGCTGGGCGGCGGGCCCACGGCCGCGCAGGCGGGCCATGGCCCTGCGCTCATCGACGACGACACGCCCACACCGGCCCACGCCCGCTTCTCGCGCCGCCGCCTGGCGCAGGTGCTGGCGGCGGGCCTGCTGCTGTGGCTGGCGGCCATGGGTGCGCTGGTGGCCACGCAGGGCTGGCAGGGGGCGCTGACGCAGATGGGCTGGTTCTTCAGCAAGGCGGCCCTGGTCACCTTTGGCGGCGCCTACGCCGTGCTGCCCTATGTGGTGCAGGGCGCGGTGGAACACCACCAGTGGCTGAGCAGCGCGCAAATGATGGACGGCCTGGCCCTGGGCGAGACCACGCCCGGCCCGCTGATCATGGTGGTGGCGTTTGTGGGCTTTGTGGGCGGCTGGCTGCAGGCGGTGTGGGGGCCCGGCGCCCAACTGGCCAGCGCCGTGGCGGGGGCGGTGGTGGTGACCTTCGTCACCTTCCTGCCGTCCTTCGTTTTCATCCTGGCGGGCGGCCCGGCGGTGGAGGCCACGCATGGCAAGCTGGGCTTTACCGCCCCGCTCTCGGCCATCACGGCCGCCGTGGTGGGCGTGATCCTGAACCTGGCGCTGTTCTTTGCCTGGCACCTGCTGTGGCCGCAGGGGCTGGGCGGGCGCCTGGACGCGGTGTCGGCCGTGATTGCGCTGGGCGCGGCAATCGCGCTGTTTCGCTTCAAGGTCGGCATGCTGGCCCTGCTGGGCGGCAGCGCTGCCGTGGGGCTGGCGGTGAGTTTGCTGCGATTTTGATAGCTTACAGCGCTTGATGGACAAGCGCTGGAGGCCAAAAACACCTCAAACTATTTGATCAAGGCCAGCACGTCCTTGAACGCCGGGTGCTCGCAGCTGGCCAGCCATTCAAAGGCCACCATTTCGGTGGTCACCAGCTCGGCGCCCGCACCGGCCAGACGGTCAAAGGCCGCGTCGCGGTTGCGCTCGGTGCGCGAGCCGCAGGCGTCGGTCACCACCCACACTTCAAATTCGTCGTCGATCAGGTGCAGCGCGGTCTGCAGCAGGCACACATGGGCTTCGCAGCCCGCGATGACGATGGTGCCGCGCTCGGGCGCCTGCTGGGCGGGTTTTTGCAGGTGCTTGGGCAGGCTGCGCGCGTTGCCGCCCTGGGGCTTGGCAGGCGGGCGCAGCCATTCGCCCAGGCCTTCTTCGGCGGCGCTGAAGTGCATCTTGGCCAGGGTCTT
>DAIQRN010000349.1:0-3611 GCA_036786185.1 Acidovorax sp.
ACAACCGCAGCACCGACGCCACCTGCCACCTGGCCGAACAGCAGGGCGCCCGCGTGCTGCGCCCCCTGCTGGCCATGACGCCCTGGGGCAGCCTGCAGACCGGCATACGCCATGCACTGGCCCAGGGCTACGCATCGGTCGTCACCATCGACGCCGAAGGCCGCTACGAAGTGGAAGAACTGCCCACGCTGCTGGCCACACGCGACCAGGCCGACATGACGGTGGCCTACTTTGCCGCCCGCAACAGCCTGCCGCGGCGAGCGGCGTGGCAGTGGTTCCGCTGGGTGACCGGGCTGGGCCTGCGCGACTTTGTCTCCGGCTTTCGCCTGTACAACCGCGCCGCCATGGCGGTCGCCGCATCGGCCGAGGCCACGCTGCTGGACTATCAGGACATTGGCACGCTGCTACTGATGCGCCGCCAGGGGCTGCGCATCACCGAGGTGGCGCTGGCCATGCATACCCTCAAGGTAGACCGATCCAAGATCTTTCGGTCATGGGCCAATGCGGTGCGGTACGTCGTCGTGTCCTCATTACTCAGCATTGCGCATGGACGTCAGGCCCGCAGACTCGGAAGGCAACTGTAGCCGCAGCGCAGCTTCGTGCTTGTGCGACAGCTTTTTTGCGGCTCCGTCAACCCAAATAGGGTAGGGTCACCTCAAAAATCAAGCAAAAGTGGCTGAAACGCATAACCAGAAAGCGTCATCAGCTATCAAACCCATACTGCAACAACTCACCCCTGGACTCCAAAGACGATTGAGCGCATGCGCTCCACAAACCGCTCCTGTGTGAACTGCAGGGCTTGGGCCATACAAGCGGCGGGCATCGGTGCGCCTTTCGACCGCTCGACTTTCTCGACCGCACCCATCACAGCCTCTACTGTGGGAGGGTCTTGCACCAAAAAACCAGTCACCCCATCGACAACGGTTTCCAGCAACCCACCCTGTGCCACACCAATCACCGGCTTGCCAGCCGCCATGGCCTCCACCGGCGACATACCGAAATCCTCATCTACCGGTACATAAACCACCGCACGCGCCCGCCCTACCCAGTGCCGTAATTGCTCATCTGTTTGCCAGCCAGTAAATTCAATATTGCTTGCCCCAAAAGCTAATGCCTGTAGCCGTTCCGATTCGGGGCCACCAGACAACACCACCAACCTGTACTGGGGCATGTGCGCAAAGGCTTGAATAATCACGTCGACCCGTTTGTTGGCAACCAGGCGGGCTGTTGACAGGTAGTAACCGCCATCGCCCAGTTGTTCAAAATGCTGCGTTGCCACAGGCGGATACACCACTTCAGCATCCAGCCCGGTGTAGCGCTTAAGGCGCTGGCGCACATTTTCCGAGTTCACCAAGATGCGATCCATCCGCCCGATAGCCGACTCGTAACGCTTGCGAAACCAACGCACAAACAACGCATACAGCGGCCGCAGCGGCAGCGGAAACTGGGCCAGCGTGCTCTCGTAAAGGTCATAGGCATAGCGGGGAATGGTGTGGCAGTAGTAAATCCGCTGCCCTCCACGCTGCTGGTAAACGGCCAAAGGTGCATAGAAACCGCTGTACACCACCTGCTGTGCATCATGCAGGCACTGCGACCGGAATCGAAAGCACCACATGCTCTCAAGAATGCGCGGCAGGCACGTAGACCAACCGCCGCGCAACTCATGCACGCTGACCGGCGAGCCATCGAGAAGAGGCTGGGCCTGCGCATAGCAGCGGCTTACCACGGTTTGGAAGTTAGGCAGTGCTTGAGCCAGCGTCAGTGTGACGCGCTCCGCCCCGCCCGCGACCTGCATGAAGTCATACAACAAAAAGTGTTTGGCTTCTGCGTTGTCGCTGCCATATTGCTCTGATGGCGAATTACCCATGCGTTGATACCTTCAGCATATCGCCAACTGCGATCAGACTTATCAATGCTTTACCAGGCCTGCTAACAGGCGCTGCAACGCCTCTGCACGGGCAGACCAGCCATGCACAGCCCTCAAATGTTCAATACTGCCATCACTCATGCCCAACCGCCCCCGCTGCCAGCATTCAAGCATATTCTTCAAAGCGGCAGCAATGGGCGCATGGGCATTGTCCACGACATATGATGGCTCCACATCTCGCAAAATACCCTCGGTAGAATCTAGTGCAGAGCCACGCAAATGAAGAATGGTTTTGCCTTTTACCAAGTATTCATAAATTTTGCCCGGCAATTGATAGTTTTGGCTGTTTCCAATGTTCAGCAAAATATCCGCAGATCCTTGCAGCGCCAAGCACTCAAAATGATCAATTCGACCTAGAAATCTAACATTTTGAACGCCCTTGAACAAATCTGCAAATCGGGTATTGTCCCCGGCAATCGTTACAGCAATATCTTGGCTGCTTAGTAAATTAAGTGCCTTCGCAAATTCTGTCGGATTACGAAATGCTTCGTAAAAATTGCCAGTAAAAACAATATGTAACTTGCCAGGCCACACCCAATTCTGCCCAGTCACTACAGCAGCTTCATCGGGCGCCCCTTGCGCGATGGTGGCAAATTTTTCAACCGACAACCTTGCATGCCGCTGCATCAACACACCGTGTAATGCATCTGTAGTCAAGATCACCTTGTCTGCGCGGCGCAATACCAGCCCCTCAAACCACGCATCCAGTCGTCTCCGCCAGCGTGGCGCATAGGGCGCGCACAGCGGGTCAGCCAAATCCACCACCCAGGGAACACCAGAGTTTTTTTGCGCCCACAGACCCAACAGCAAATCCACCCCCGGCTCGTGGGAACTGATAACCGCATCAAACGAATGCTGGCGCAGCAACTGTGCAAGTCTGCGCCGGGCAAACGGATACCACTCAGTGCGCACATCCGGGTAAAGCACGCGATCCAGCACATGGCGGACACCTTTGTACGCACGCATCAACCACGATGGCGCCGCTTGCTGGCCATCCAGTTGCGTAGCACTGGCCGCAGTGCGTGGCGGGCCTGCCAGCTTTTGCGCCAAACCAATAAAAGGCCCAGGCCATACTCTGTGTTCGGTAATGCCAGGGTGATTGGGTACCGCATACGGTGGCAAAGAGGTGATGGCAGGGCACAGCACATGCACTGACACGCCGCGCCTGGCCAAGCCATTGGCCAGGTAATACCAGCGCAGTGCCTGCGCGGCGGTGATAGGTGGCCACTCATAGGCCAACAACAAAACACGCACTAGCTACTGCCTTTATCCCGAAAAATGAATACAAGAAACCTTCGATCGCTCATTTTTTCAAGCCATCCAACATAGTTCGCCAATCTTCCATAAACGCGCTGGACGAAAAACGATCACGTGCTCGCTCCATATGCGCAGAAAATTCTTGGTAACCGTCCTTGATTCGCACAATTTTTTCCGCCAGCGCAGAGACACTATCAAGCGTGAACACAAAGTCGTCACCAAAACCATCCACAAGAAAGCGATGCTCCGCGATATCCGACAAGAGCACTGGCATTCCCACACAGATCGCTTCTGCAGCGGCCAACCCGAACGACTCCCCCCGGGACGGGGAAACATAGATACCACCGCTGTCCCGCACCAGCCTCAACCACTCGTCCGTAGCAGAAAATGGCACCGGCGGCACCACTATTACCTGCGCCTGCAGATC
>DAIQRN010000350.1:0-3592 GCA_036786185.1 Acidovorax sp.
AGTCGCCCACGTTGTCGCCCACGTTGTCGGCGATCACGGCGGGGTTGCGCGGGTCGTCCTCGGGGATGCCGGCTTCCACCTTGCCCACCAGGTCGGCGCCCACGTCGGCGCCCTTGGTGAAGATGCCGCCGCCCAGGCGCGCAAAGATCGAGATCAGCGATGAGCCGAACGCGAAGCCGATCAGCGGGTTGAGCAGCGTGGCGAGTTTGGTGGCCGGCGTGAGGTTGCCGTTGCCCGCCAGGAACCAGTAGAACGCGGTCACGCCCAGCAGCCCCAGGCCCACCACCAGCATGCCGGTGATGGCGCCGCCGCGAAAGGCCACATCCAGCGCCGGGCCGATGCCCTGCGTGGCCGCTTGGGCGGTGCGCACGTTGGCGCGCACCGACACGTTCATGCCGATGAAGCCGCAGGCGCCCGAGAGCACCGCGCCCACCACGAAGCCGACGGCCGTGGTGGCATCGAGGAAAACGCCGATGAGGATCGCCAGCAGCACGCCCACGATGGCGATGGTCTTGTACTGGCGCGCGAGGTAGGCAGCAGCACCGGCCTGAATGGCTGCGGCGATTTCCTGCATGCGGAGGTTGCCGGGGTCCTTGGCGAGGATCCATCCCCGCGCCCAGATGCCGTAGGCCACCGCAATCAATCCGCAAACCAGAGCCAGTATCAGGGGGGCAGTCAGCGCTGTAGTTCCAGCCATTCTTCACTCCTTTCAATCCAGATGCACGGAAGGAAACACAACGCAGGTCGGTGGTGCTTCCGCTGCGTTGCTTCCTCGTGCTCCGAAGCCACCGGGGCAGGGAGTCGATTGGCCAACGCACTCAATTTACAGCCAAACCGTGAATTGCAAGCGGGCAGAAAGGGGTGTGTGCCTAAAATCAGGGTTAATCCCGACGCGGCACGCCGCGTGGATTGCTGCCCATCAACTTCTTACACAAGACATGTCTCTCAACAACGTCACCCCCGGCAAGAACGCTCCCGAGACCTTCAACGTCGTCATCGAAATCCCGATGAACTCCGACCCGATCAAGTACGAAGTGGACAAGGAATCGGGCGCCATCTTCGTGGACCGCTTCATGACCACGGCCATGCACTACCCCACCAACTACGGCTACGTGCCGCAGACGCTGTCGGGCGACGGCGACCCGGTGGACGTGCTGGTGATCACCCCTTACCCGCTGCACCCCGGCGTGGTCGTGCCCTGCCGCCCCCTGGGCATTCTGATGATGGAAGACGAGGCCGGTGTCGATGGCAAGGTCATCGCCGTGCCCACCAGCAAGATCCTGCCCATGTACGACCACTGGAAGTCCATCGAGGACGTGAACGCCATGCGCCGCAACGCCATCTCGCACTTCTTTGAGCACTACAAGGACCTGGAAAAGGGCAAGTGGGTCAAGGTCGTGGGCTGGGAAGGCATCGACGGCGCCAAGAAGGAAGTCGCCGACGGCATCGAGAGCTACCAGAAGGCCAACGCCTGAAGCTCAATATTTAAGCAAAATCAGGCTCTAGCGCTTATCCAATAAGCGCTAGCAGCTATCAAAAACAAAGCACGCGCGAGGATGGCTCCTGCGCGTGCTTTGTTGTTGGGGCGTGCCGCGTGTCAGCGTTCGGGATCGGGGTACAGCAGCTGCAGGCCCGGCAGCCGGGGGCGCTGAAAGCGCTGCCATGCGGCGTCCTGCGGCTGGCCCAGCCGGTCGGCCACGGCCCACCAGGCGCTGGGGTTCAGGCCGATGCCGCAGTGGCTGGCCACCACTTCGATGTTTTCGGTGTGCGGGTTGTGCGCGGCGGGCGCCTGGATGCTGCCGCGCCAGGCTACCACGCCGTCCGTGCGCGAGTAGATGCTGGTGGTGGGCACGGGGGGCGCCTCGGGCAGGTTGTAGTTTTCGGTCTCGCGTTCCACATCGCGGCCGCTGGCCAACTGGTAGATGCGCCAGGCGTTGGTCGAGCGGTGGTGCCCCGAGAACGGCGTGCCCAGCGTGATCACGCAGCGCACCAGGTCGGGCAGCTCCTTGGCCAGCTCGCGCGCATAGACGCCGCCCAGGCTCCAGCCCACCAGGCTGACCTTGCGGCCGCTGGCGTCGGCGGCGGTTTGCAGCTGGCGCTTGGCATTGTCCAGAACGCCCTCGCGCGGGCCCAGATTCAGGCCCTGGCCCCAGCCCTGGGCGTCGTAGTTGCGCGAATCCAGGTAGCGGCGCAGCGGCACGGTGGTGGTGTCGCCCGCCGTGAGGCCGGGGAACACGACCACCGTGTGGCCGTCACCCAGCGGCGCGCGCTGCAGCACGGGCCAGGTGGGCAGCACCGCGCCAAACTCCCAGGGGGCGCGTAGCTCCAGCGCCAGCAGGGGCAGGCTGGGGGGCCGCAGATGGGCGTTCTCGGGGGTGTCTTTTTTGTTGAAAAAAAGCATCAGTTCATCGTTTCGGGCAAGGTGGGGCGGGCCGCCTGAAGGGGCTGTGGTGCGAAGGTAGCACTCTTTTGCACCAGGACGGCGCAGGTAAATGGAGCGAGTTCTCCAATCCCAAAAGCTCTTGCGAGCCTGCCTTGCTACAAATTGTGCAAATAGTGCTGGCTCGTGGGCTTGCGCCGCGCTATCGTTGCGCCTGGAGAACCAATCCGTGATTTCACAGAGAGGGAGGCAGGTCGATGAATCGTCTGAACATTTCCACCCGGCTTGCAATGGCCTTTGCGGCCATCGTGCTGTTGCTCATTGTGCTCGGGGGCGTTGCATTGCTCCGGTCGGCCAGCCAGGACGCGGCGCTGAACGACATCGCCACTTTGCGCATCCCCATCACCAAATCCATGGGGGCCGTGGCCGACGGGGTGAACGTGCAGGCCATTCAGTTCCGCAACCTGGCCATCACGACCGCCGAGGCGGTGGTCAAACCCTCGCTGGAGCGCGTCGCCGCCGCGCGTGCGTCGATTGCCAAGGAGACCGTCGAGCTCACCCGTGATATCCACTCCGCCAAAGGCAAGGAAATTCTTGCGCGCATGCAGCAGCAGCGCACGGACTTTTTGGCGCTGGGCGACGAATACATCGGCCTGATCCAGAAAGGTGACCGGGACGGAGCCTTGGCGCTGATGCAGGAGCGGTTGCGTCCGGTGCAGATGGAATACCAAAAGACCATCCAGGAGCAGGTGGACTACCAGGCTGGGGTGACGGCGGCGTCGGTCGAACGGGCCGAGACGGCTGCGGCCGCGCTGCAGCGTGACGTGATCGTTGCCGGGGTGCTGGCCATCGCGCTGGCGGTATTTCTGGCCTTCAGCATCATCCGCTCCATCACCCGCCCGCTGGCCGAGGCCGTGCAGGCGGCCGACCGTGTGGCCGCGGGCGACCTCAGCGGCCAGATCGTCGTGCGGTCCCAGGACGAGACCGGGCAATTGCTGGGCGCCTTGCAGCGCATGCAGCACAGCCTGGTTAACACCGTGGGCCTGGTGCGCAGCAATGCCGAGGGCGTGGCCTCGGCCAGCTCGCAGATCGCCACGGGCAACAACGACCTGTCGGCCCGCACCGAGCAGCAGGCCAGCGCGCTGGAAGAAACCGCGGCCTCCATGGAGCAACTGGGCTCCACGGTGCGCCAGAACGCCGACAACGCGCGCC
>DAIQRN010000351.1:0-3589 GCA_036786185.1 Acidovorax sp.
CGCAGGCGCTTTTCGATGGCGATGTTGCCAGGGCAGCGCACCTCCTGCTCGGGCTCGATGGTGTTCACGTAGCCCGTGTTGGCAGAGAACGGCAGGTCGATGCTGCTCTGGCGCGCCTGCTCCAGCAGTTGCTCCAGCAGGAAATGGGCGCGCTCGGGGCCCTCTTTTTCGATCACGGCGGACAGTGCGTCCAGCCATTCGCGGGTTTCCTGTTGGTCGGCGTCGGTGCCAATGCCGAAGCCGGCCTGTGGGTCGGGCTGAGCTGACATGCTTTGTCTCCTGTAGGTGTGGCAACAATTTAGTACGTTGGCTCTAGTTTCGCATATTTTTCTCCAATTTCAAATCGTGCCCACTCATTTCATATTGCAATATTTTGCTGCAATTGCACATAGTGCACTCTTACAAAGACAGGGCATCGCGCCCCTACACTTGAGGCATGGATTCCTCGCGCCCCGCCCCATTGTCCCCGGTGCCCACGGCACCCGCCGTTGGCGCCCCACTGCGCTGGTGGCGCGCATGGTGGCGAGGCCTGTCTCCGGCCCGACAAGACCGCTTTGCGGCACTCGCACCGCTAGCGGCCGTGCTAATGTTTTTGGCGGCCATCGTTGCCGCCTTCTGGTATTTACGCGCCGAGGAGGCCGAGCGCGAGCAGGAAGCCCTGCGCCGTGATGTGGAATACGCCCAGCAGCGCGTGCGCCTGCGTCTGCTGGAGAGACAGGAGCAGCTCATGCGCCTGGCGCGCGATCTGTCCAACCAGGACCTGGAGCGCTCCGAGTTCATCAGCCGCGCCGAGACCCTGATCAGCCAGTACCCCGAGCTGCAGGCCATCACCTGGATCGACGAGCGCCGCCGCATCCGCGCCAGCCAGGCAGCTCCCACGCTGGCCAGCGGCGAGTTGCGCATTGCAGGCGAGACGCTCAAGCCCGGCGAAACAGCCGAAACCTTTGACTTGGCGCGTGACCTGCAACAGCCCGTCTATGCCCAGCCCTCGATCACGGTGGGCGAGGCAGCGCCACTGCTCCAGGTGCAGGTGCCCCTGAGCAGCCAGGGAAAATTCAGCGGCGTGGTGCTGGGCGAATACTCCGTCGACAGCCTGTTGCGCTATGGAACGCCGACAGAAGTGCTGGCGCGCTACGCCGTCACGCTGTTGGACGGCAATAACCAGATACTGGCGGGCACACCGCTGGCGCCGCGCAATAGCGCTACCCAGCTTCTGCCCTGGGCGCCGCGCGCCAATGAATACGCAGTGCCCGTCTCTCCCGTGGGCAATGGGCTGGTACTCAAGGCGCAGGCCTACCGCACCTCGCTGGGTGTCGTGGGCAGCGGCTTGTTCTGGCTGGTGGGCACGCTCAGCGCGATGACGGCCTGGATGCTGATAGCCACCTGGCGCCACACGCGCCGACGCATGCAGGCGCAGCAGGCGCTGGTGGCCGAGACCAACTTCCGCCGCGCCATGGAGAACTCCATCCTGACGGGCATGCGCGCCCTGGACATGGAGGGCCGCATCACCTACGTGAATGCCGCCTTCTGCCAGATGACGGGCTGGCCCGAGGCCGACCTGGTGGGCCAGGCCCCCCCATACTCCTACTGGCCCGAGTCCGACCACGAGGCGCTGCACGCCAAGCTGCGCGACGAACTCTCGGGCAAGACCATCCAAGGCGGCTTTCAGGTGCGCGTGCGGCGCAAGACCGGCACCATCTTCGACGCGCGGCTGTATGTCTCGCCCCTCATCGACGCCCACGGCCAACAGACGGGCTGGATGACCTCGATGACCGACATCACCGAGCCCAACCGCATCCGCGAACAGCTTTCGGCCTCGCACGAGCGCTTCACCATCGTGCTGGAGTCGCTAGACGCCTCGGTCTCCGTGGCGCCACTGGGCAGCCAGGAGCTGTTGTTCGCCAACAAGCTTTACCGCCAGTGGTTTGGCTCCCAGACCGGCGGTCACCTGCAGCTGGTGGCCCAGGCCGGCGTGGTACCCGTAGCCACCTCCGACCACAGCGGCATGGACGATGAGGACGGCCTGATGGGCCTGCCCACCGACCCGCTGACCAGTGCCCGCACCGAGAACGCCGAAATCTACCTGCCCGACCTGGGCAAATGGCTGGAAGTGCGCTCTCGCTACCTCAACTGGGTGGACGGGCGCCTGGCGCAGATGGTGATTGCCACCGACATCACGCCCCGCCGACTGGCCGAGGAGCAGGCCGCCCGCCAGGCTGAGCGTGCGCAGTCGGTCAGCCGACTGATCACCATGGGTGAAATGGCGTCCAGCGTGGCACACGAGCTCAACCAGCCGCTCACCGCCATCAGCAACTACTGCAGCGGCATGGTCTCGCGCATCCAGAGTGGGCAATTGACGGAAGAAGCCCTGCTCACGGCTCTGCAAAAAACCGCGCACCAGGCCCAACGCGCGGGCCAGATCATTCAACGCATCCGCGCTTTCGTGAAGAAAAGCGAGCCCAACCGCACGCTTGCCGACGTTCACTCCATGGTGGACGAGGCCGTGGAGCTGGCCGACATCGAACTGCGCCGCCACAACGTGCGCCTCACGCACTACGTGGCGGCCCGCCTGCCGCCCGTGATGGCAGACACCATCCTGATTGAGCAGGTGCTGGTCAACCTGATGAAAAATGGCGCGGAGTCCATCCAGCACGCCAACCGTCCCGCCGCTGGCCGCAGCGTGGAGTTGCGCGTGGTGCCCCGGCAGGTCGATGACCAGCAAGGCGTGGAGTTCTCGGTGCAAGACACCGGCAAAGGGCTGCCCCCCGAGGTGCTCGAGCGACTGTTCGAGGCCTTTTTCTCCACCAAGGAGGAAGGCATGGGCATGGGCCTCAATCTGTGCCGCAGCATCGTCGAGTCCCACCAGGGCAGGATGCAGGCAGAGAACCTCTACAATGGCCCGGAGGTCATTGGCTGCAGATTCTCCTTCTGGCTGCCGCTTGCCAAGCTTGCGGATGCCACTACAAATTCTGTAGCAAACGTACAAAACCCAAGGACAATTGCATGAGCTTGATTCCGAAAAAAGGCACGGTTTACGTTGTCGATGACGACGAGGCAGTTCGCGACTCCCTGCAGTGGCTGCTGGAAGGCAAGGACTACCGGGTGCGCTGCTTTGATTCGGCCGAGACCTTTCTCTCGCGCTACGACCCCCGCGAAGTCGCCTGCCTGATTGTCGATATTCGCATGGGTGGCATGACCGGCCTGGAACTGCAGGACCGCCTCATCGAGCGCAAATCCCCCCTGCCCATCGTGTTCATCACCGGCCACGGCGACGTGCCCATGGCCGTGAACACCATGAAGAAAGGCGCGTTGGACTTCATCCAGAAGCCTTTCAACGAAGACGAACTGGTGGACCTGGTCGAACGCATGCTCGACCATGCCCGCGAGGCCTTCGCGGGCTCCCAGCAGGCCGCCAGCCGCGACGCACTGCTGTCCAAGCTCACCAGCCGCGAAGCGCAGGTGCTGGAGCGCATCGTCGCCGGCCGCCTGAACAAGCAGATCGCGGATGACCTGGGCATCAGCATCAAGACCGTGGAGGCGCACCGCGCCAACATCATGGAAAAGCTCAACGCCAACACCGTGGCCGACC
>DAIQRN010000352.1:0-3589 GCA_036786185.1 Acidovorax sp.
TCCGCCGTGCCGCATATGCCCAAGCCCCCCGCTCCGCCGACCTGGCGCTGCAGCGCTTCCTGCTGGGCGCCGCCTCTTCGGCGGGCTGCAGCGTGACCCAGGACGACAAGGCCACCACCGTGCAGCTCGATGTGCCGGGCCTGGCCCGCGAGCAGCTCGCGATCAGCATCGAAGGCAATGTCGTGCGCGTGAACAGCGTGGAAGGCGCCCCGCGCCAGGTGCAGCGCGCCTGGGAACTGGCCGCCGACATCGACGCCGCGAACAGCAGCGCCAAGCTGGAGAACGGCGTGCTGACGCTGACCCTGGCGCGCGTGGCGCCCGAAAGCAAGGCCACCACGCTGACCATTCAGTGACGCTACCAAAGCGATAGCTTCTAGCGCCCGCCAGCATTGCGCTGCGGGCGTTTTCTATTGAATTCTCTGGCGGTACTCGCTGGGGCTGCAGCCCACGTGGGCACGAAAGGCACGGCTGAAGTGGGCGCTGCTGGCAAAGCCCCAGGACAGCGCGATGTCCGTCACCGAGCGCTGCGCCTCGCCAGGGTGGCGCAGGTCGCGCAGGCACGCGTCCAGGCGGCGGCGCTGGATCATGGCGGCCAGCGTCTCTTCTTCATCGGCCATGGCGTTGTACAAGTGGCGCTTGCTGCAATTGAGCGCCTGCGCGATGCGGTCAATGGTCAGGCCCGCGTCGCCCAGGTGGCGGTCGATGTACTGCAGCATGCGGTCCTTGAGCGCCTCACGTTGCGACAGCGCACTGTGCTGCCCATTGCGCTCCAGCAGCGACAGCTGCACCAGGTGCGTGATCACATCGGCCACGCCATCGGCGGCGGCGTCGGACATGGTGGGCAGCTCGGTGAACGCGGCGCGCATGGTGTCCCACGCCAGGCGCGACACGCCCGTGGTGCCTGAAAAGCGTTGCACCATCAAATCGTCCAGCTTCAGGCGCTGTTCGGGCAACTGCTCCTTGGGGATCATCAGCACCATCTGGCGCACGGCCTCGGGGTTGCTGACGGCGTAGGCGCGGGTGGTGTCGTACACGCTCCATTCGCCGGGCGACAGCCACACCTGGCGGCCGTTCTGCTCGAAGCAGGCACGCCCTGCAAGCTGCGCCACCACCTTGATGTAGGCGCGGTCGCTGCCGCGGATCAGGCTGGGGGTGCGCACCACGCGGTGGCGGCTCACGTCGAGCTGGCACAGGTTGACGTAGCCCGCCTGGCCCGAGGTGATGTGGCCCGCAAAGGCCTCGTCGCCAAAGGCGTCCGACTCCAGCCCACCGATGAGCCGCCACACGGCGTCGCCCCACAGGTGCAGGCGGTCGCGCGGGGGCACGGTGTCGGTCGATACCTCGGTCAATGAATGGGCCATGGGGTGTCGTCTCCAGTGCCGGGGATTATCCGGCGCAGCCTATTCCCTTGTCCCCCCAGGAAATCCGGGTAAACCCGCTGCAGCGTGCACGCTGGGGCAAGCGTTTTGTGCACGCTTGGCGCAGCACGCACGGCCTCTGCTTTCTACGATGGCGGCAACACACAGTTTTCAAGGAGACAAGCATGACGACCATCCAATCGAGCAAGCGCCAGTTGCTGCAGGGTGCCGCCGCCGTGGGCGCGCTGGCCGTGGCGCCACGCCTGTGGGCGCAATCAGCCGCCCCCGTGCGCATCGGCTACGCCATCGCCCGCACGGGCCCCTGGGCGGCCGGCGCGCAGGTCAGCCAGGAGCCCAACTACCTGCTGTGGGCCGAGCAGGTGAACGCGGCGGGCGGGCTGTCGGTGAAAGGCGCCAGGCGCCCCATCGAACTCATCGGCTACGACGACCGCAGCGAGACCGAGACCTGCGTGCGCACCTTTCAAAAACTCATGGGCAGCGACAAGGTGGACCTGATCCTGCCGCCCTGGGGCTCGGGCGCCAACTTCGCCATCGCGCCGCTGGCCAACCGCTTTGGCTACCCGCTGCTGGCGCCCACGGCGCTGTCGCGCAAGCTGATCGACATGAACCTGCCCTACTTCTTCTCGCTGCTGCAGCAGCCCGACAAGATGATGGGCGCGCTGGTGGACATGCTGGTGGCCAACAACGTCAAGACCGTGGCCATCGTCTATATGGACGACCTGTTCGGCCTGGAGAACTTTGCCGCGCTGAACAACGCGCTGAAAAAGACCAGCATCCAGGTGGTGGAGCGCAAGAGCTACCCGCTGGGCGTGAAGGACCTGGCCCCCGTGCTGCGCGGCATCAAGGACCAGAACCCCGACGCCTTCATCGGCATCACCTACCCGCCCGACACCATCCTGGCCAGCCGTCAGGCGCGCGAGGTGGGGCTGAACCCCAAGTACTTCTACGCCTCGGTGGGCACGGCCTTCCAGCTGTACAAGAACGTGATAGCCGCCAACACCGAGGGCGTGATCGGCATGGGCTCATGGAGCGTGAAGACCAGCCCCGAGGCCAAGGCCTATTTCGATGCCCACGTGAAGAAGTTCAGCAAGGAGCCCGACCGCTGGGCCAGCGGCCACGCCTGGGCGGGCCTGGAGATCCTGCAGCAGGCCGTGGAGAAGGTGGGGCTAGACCGCAAGGCGCTGCGCGATCACATCGCCAGGAACGAATTCAAGACCATCCTGGGCGGCATCCGTTTCGCGGGCAGCGAGAACGCCTCCATCCCCGGCACCGTGAGCCAGTGGCAGGGCAGCGACTTCGAGGTAGTGTGGCCCAAGGAGCGCGCCACGGCGCAGTTGAACACCAACAAACCTGCGTGGAAATAACACTGTGTCGCTGACTTCCTGGGCCGAACTGGTCGCCAGTGGCCTCATTACCGGCGGCATCTATGCGCTGGTGGCCATGGGCCTGAACTTGCAGTACGGGCTGATGCGCATCATGAACATCTCGCATGGCGAGTTTTTGATGCTGGGTGCCTTCCTCACCTGGTCGGCGCACACCCTGTGGGGCATCTCACCGCTGCTACTCATGCCGCTGGCTTTCATCGCATTGTTTGTGTTGGGTGTGGTGGTGCACGCGCTGTGCTTCAAGCGCCTGGCCGCCCGCGCACCCAATGTGGATGTGTTCGAGGCGCGCAGCCTGATGGTGGGCTTTGGCCTCATGTTCCTGGTGCAGAACACCGCCCTGCTGATCTGGGGTGGTGACCTGCGTGGGTACGAATACCTCGCCGACCCGGTGCAGATTGCGGGCATGCGTTTTACCGAGAACAAGCTGGTGCTGTTTGGCGTGGCGCTGGCGCTGTCGGCGGGGCTGATCGCGCTGCTCAAGCTCACGCTGCTGGGCAAAGCCGTGCGGGCGCTGATGCAGTCGCCCACGGGCGCGCAGCTGGTGGGCATCAACACGCGGCGCCTGCACCCCATGATGTTTGGCATCGGCCTGGGCCTGTCGGGCGTGGCGGGCGCACTGCTGTCGATGACGTATGAAATTTCGCCCTCCATGGGCGAGCCCTACACCGTCACGGCCCTCATCGTCATCACGCTGGGCGGCTTTGGCAGCCTGGCGGGCAGCCTGGCCGGGGGCCTGCTGCTGGGCGTGGTCGAGGCGCTGGGCATGCACTTCAGCAGCCCGTCTCTCAAGATGCTGCTGAGCTATGCAGTGTTCATCGGCGTGCT
>DAIQRN010000353.1:0-3568 GCA_036786185.1 Acidovorax sp.
GTGCTCATGGAGGGCAGCGCCAACATCGACCAGGAAACCCAGGACCTGCGCGTGGTGGTGGTGCCCGAGATCAATGCCATGACGGCCTCGCTGGTGGCTACGGCCATCAACCCCGTGATCGGCCTGGGCAGCTTTCTGGCCCAGGTGTTCCTGCGTGGGCCGCTCATCGAGGCCGCCACCCAGGAGTTCCACATCGACGGCACCTGGTCCGACCCCCGGGTGGTGCGCGTGGCGCGCAAGAGCCGCGAGACCGCCCCCACCAGCGAGGCCCCGCCCCGGCGCGCCCCGCAAACCTCCGGAGAACCGTCATGATGAACGTTGCAGCCATCCAGATGGTCTCGGGCACCCGCCTGCCCGACAACCTGGTCACCGCGCGCGCGCTGCTGGAGCATGCCGCCCAGGGCGGCGCAGAGTTGGCGGTGCTGCCCGAATATTTTTGTGTGATGGGTCACAAGGACACCGACAAGCTCGCCCTGCGCGAGGTGGCGGGCGACGGTCTGATCCAGCGTTTTCTGGCCACAGCCGCGCGGGAGCTGCAGATGTGGGTGGTGGGTGGCACGCTGCCGGTGCAAACCACCACGCCGGAGCGCGTGCGCAACACCACCCTGGTGTTCGACCCCACGGGCGCCTGTGTGGCGCGCTACGACAAGATCCATCTCTTCACCTTTGACAACGGGCGCGAGCAGTACTACGAGAGCCGCGTGATCGAGGCTGGCCATGCGCCCGTGCAGTTCGATCTGCCCGCGCGCAGTGGCCACCGCTGGCGCGTCGGGCTCTCGGTGTGCTACGACCTGAGGTTCCCAGAGCTGTACCGCGCGCATGCCAGCGCGGGTGCCGAGCTGCTGTTGGTGCCCAGTGCCTTCACCCACACCACGGGCCAGGCGCACTGGGAGGTGCTGCTGCGCGCGCGTGCCGTGGAGAACCTGGCCTACGTGCTGGCCCCCGCACAGGGCGGCGTGCATGAAAACGGGCGCCACACCTGGGGCCACAGCATGCTGGTGGACCCCTGGGGCACCGTGCTGGGCCAGCAGGACCAAGGGCCGGGCGTTGTGGCGGGCACGCTGGACATAGAGCGGCTGCGCAGCGTGCGCCAGCAGCTTCCCGCCCTCAGCCACCGCGTGCTGTGACGGCAGCACCACGGCGTTCCTGGTTGCAGCGCTGGCGCGGCGCATGGCGGCGGTGGTCGCTGTGGACGCTGCTGGTGCTGCTGGTGATCTCCATGCTGGTCACCATGGTCTGGCTGGCGGGGCGCTACGAGGCCAGCCAGGTGCAGACGAAGCTGGAGCGCGACACGGCCGACGCGATCTCGGACATCCGCGTGGCGCTCACGCGCAACCTGCAAAGCCTGCAGGCGCTGCATGCCGGCGATCCCGGCCACCTCGCCTGGGAGGTGGAGGCCGCGGAGCTGCTGCGCAGTCGGCGCGAACTGGTACGCATCGAATGGCGTGACACCCACCTGCGCATGCGCACCTATGCGCAGTCGCCCTACCGGCCCGTGGCCTGGGATGCGCGGCTGCGCGAAGGCCACCAGTCGGATGCTGCCATCGCCTGCGGCAATGCGCGCCGCCTGAGCGGCCCCGCCTATTCCAGCAGCTACTTCCAGCCCCATGGCGACGGACTGGGCTCCGAGATGATGGAGCTGTGCCTGCCCCTCACGGCCGGAGGGCGGCAAACAGGCTTCGTGGTGGCCACCTACTCGCTCAAGGACATGCTGCTCAACCTGGTGGCCCACAACCTCACGCGCAGCCAGGAAGCGTCCTTTACCGAGCCCGACGGCACGCGCCTGGCCACCCTGGGCGCCGCGCGCCGGGGCACGCGCATGTTCACCGCCCAGCACCTGCTGGACCTGCCCGGCAGCACGCTGATGTTGCGCATGAGCACCTGGCACAGCGCGCCCAGCGTGTTCCCCAACGTGCTCACCGCCCTGGTCACCGCCATGTCAATTGCGCTGGTCACGGTGATGGTGGTACTCGTGCGCGACAACCGCCGCCGCCTGCGTGCCGAGCGCGATCTGGCCGACGCGCTGGCCTTTCGCAAGGCGATGGAGGATTCGCTCGTCACCGGCCTGCGCGCGCGCGACCTGGAAGGGCGCATCACCTACGTGAATCCCGCGTTCTGCTCCATGGTGGGTTTCAGCGCGCAGGAGCTGCTGGGCCAGAGCGTTTCCGTGCCCTATTGGCCGCCCGAACTGGTGGAGGAATACCGCCAGCGCCAGGCCATGCGGATGTCCGGCCACCACGTGCCGCCGCGCGAGGGCTTCGAGTCGGTCTTCATGCGCAAGGACGGAGCGCGGTTCCCGGTGCTCATCATCGAGGCGCCGCTCATCAACGCCCAGGGTCAGCACACGGGCTGGATGAGTGCGTTCCTCGACATCAGCGAGCAGCGGCGGGTGGAGGAACTCTCGCGCGCCTCGCAAGAGCGCCTGCAGGCCACGGCCCGCCTGGCCACCGTGGGCGAGATGGCTTCGCTGCTGAGCCACGAACTCAACCAGCCCCTGGCCGCCATCTCCAGCTATGCCACGGGCTCGATGAACCTGCTGGAAGCCGCGCCCGCTGCTGGTGCGCAGTCCGCCGCGCCCAGCGCTGAGCAGCTGCAGGATGTGCGCATGGCCATGCAACACATCGCCCGCCAGGCCGAGCGCGCGGGCAAGGTGATCAAGAGCGTGCACGACTTCGTGCGCCGCCGCGACCAGGCGCGCGAGGCCGTGCACGCACAGCAGCTGATCGACGCCATCCTGCCGCTGGCCATCTTGCAGGCGCGCAAGCTGGGCGTGCGCGTGCACACCACGGTAGAGCCCGGCCTGCCTGCCGTGCTGTGCGATCGCACCATGGTCGAGCAGGTGCTGCTCAACCTGGCGCGCAATGCCATGCAGGCCATGGACGAGCCCGACATCCGCCACCGCGTGCTTGACATCCGCGTGCGCCGTGCGGCCTTCAACCAGTACAGCGGCTGGCTGGAGTTTGCCGTGGCCGACCTGGGCACCGGCATCCCGCCCGAGGTAGCCGCCAAGCTCTTCACCCCCTTTTTCACCACCCGCACCGAAGGCATGGGCCTGGGTCTCTCGCTGTGCCGTACCGTCATCGAGCAGCATGGCGGCTTTCTCGGATTCGCCCCGCACGAGCCGCGTGGTACGGTATTCACTTTCACTCTGCCCATCGCCCCAGCCGAACCCTGATGGAACCCGTACCCAACGCCACCGTCTATATCGTGGACGACGATGCCAGCGTGCGCGAGGCCCTGGCCTGGCTGCTGCGCTCGCGTCGCCTGCCCAGCGAATCATTCGACAGCGCCGAGGCCTTTGATGCCATGCTGCAAGGCCGCAGCGCGCAGCGCCAACCCTGCTGCCTGCTGCTGGACGTGCGCATGCCCGGCATGAGCGGCCTCGCCTTGTTTGACAGGCTGGCCGCGCGCGGCGACCTGGCGGCCATGCCCGTCATCTTCCTCACCGGCCATGCCGATGTGCCCACGGCGGTGGACACCGTCAAGCGCGGGGCCTTCGACTTCTGTGAGAAACCCTTTTCCGACAACGCGCTGGTGGACCGCATCGAGCAGGCGCTGGCCCAGTCCG
>DAIQRN010000354.1:0-3564 GCA_036786185.1 Acidovorax sp.
ATCAGCCCCCTCAGGCCAGCATTAAGTGCAACTGAACTTGCGTTTGACGGCGCAGGCCTGCATTGCATGGCCGCCGGCCAACATTAAGTGCAACTGACCAGACTTGGGCACCATCCAGTAAACCTTCGGTTTCTGGACGGTTGACCCTGATCAGGCTGATGCTGCGAAAGGAGCCCCTAGACCGTCCAAAAACACTTTCCATTTATCAACATCCGTCTACAATAAATTCCAACGCAACAGTTGGACGATCCGTGATTCTTGGCTACGCCCGTATCTCGACCGATGACCAAAACCTTGACCTGCAACGCGATGCACTGCTCAAGGCCGGGTGCGAGCGTGTGTTTGAGGACACGGCCAGCGGTAGCAAGACTGAGCGTACTGGCCTGGCGGCTTTGCTGGCATCCCTGCGCAAGGGCGACACCGTCGTTATCTGGCGGCTGGATCGGTTGGGGCGCTCCCTCAAAGATTTGATTGGGCTGGTAGAGAGACTTGATGCGACGGGGGTTGGCCTGCGCAGCGTGCAAGAAAACATCGACACAGCTTCCATCGGTGGACGCTTGGTGTTTCACCTCTTCGGCGCGCTGGCCGAATTTGAGCGCAATCTGATTCGCGAACGTACACAGGCGGGTTTGTCAGCTGCCCGGGCACGCGGGCGCAAAGGTGGGCGCAAGAAGCGCCTTGACCCAGCCAAACGGGAAGTTGCCTTGCGCCTTTACCGGGAGCGTAAGCACACCATTGCAGAAATCTGCCGAATGATGGGGGTGGGTCGTTCAACGCTGTACAACTACATCACCGAGGCGGACAGCCGTGTGCTCCAGTCGGCGTAAGGAGATTCCTGCCGACTCCGTGCTGCAACTGCGCCAGCGCCTTGATCATCTGCCACGCAAAAGCTCCGAGCGAGCAAGGCAGGTTGCCGCATTCGCCCAGCTGTATGGGGTTTCACCAACAACGGTTTACCGAACGCTTAAGGATTTACGCAAACCGCGTCTGAGCCACCGCGCCGATCATGGAAAACCACGTGTGCTTCCTCTGGCACAGCTCAAGCACTACTGCGAAATTATTGCCGCAGTCAAACTGCGCACCACCAATAAACAAGGGCGCCACGTTTCCACAAAACGGGTGATTCAGCTGCTGGAAGAGCACGGCATAGAAACACCGCAAGGCTTGGTCAAAGTGCCCAAAGACCTGCTGCACAAATCTACCGTGGACGCGTACCTGAGCCAGCTCCACCTCGACCAGCCACGGCTGTACCGGCAGCCGCCTGCCGTGCGCTTTCAAGCCGAGCACAGCAACGACTGCTGGCAGTTCGACATGTCACCGTCAGACCTCAAGTACATCGAGGCACCCAGCTGGATTGATCCCTCCAAAGGCCGACCCACCCTGATGCTGTTCAGTGTGGTCGATGACCGCAGTGGCGTGGCTTACATGGAGTACCGCTGCGTTTACGGTGAAGATGCCGAATCGGCCTTGCGATTTTTGTTCAATGCCATGGCACCAAAGGCAGATCCCGCATTCCTGATCCAAGGCAGACCCAAGTTTCTGTACCTCGACAACGGCCCCGTCGCCAAGAGTCGGGTGTTTCAGAACGTCATGCAGTCACTGGACATTGACTGGAAGACACACATTCCAGCCGGCAAGGATGGCCAGCGGGTCACTGCGCGCTCCAAAGGCAAGGTGGAGCGGCCCTTTCGCACCGTCAAGGAGGCACACGAAGCGCTGTACCACTTCCACGCGCCGCAAACAGAACAGCAAGCCAACGAATGGTTTACCCACTACTTGGTGCACACCTACAACCAGCAGTGCCACCGCCACGAGTCCCATTCGCGGATGGACGACTGGCTGGCCAATTTGCCAGAGGACGGCGTCCGCGACATGTGTGCATGGGAACAGTTCTGCCGCTTCGCCCGAGAACCGGAGCGGCGCAAGGTGGGCGCAGATGCGCGGATAAGCATTGAAGGCACCCAGTACGAGGTGCTGCCTGATATGGCTGGTGAAACCGTTATTTTGCTGTGGGGCCTGTTCGACACTGAGCTGTATGTCGAGTTCGAGGCCGTACGTACCGGGCCGTACCGTCCGGTCTCTGGCCCAATACCGCTGCACCGATACCGAGCCTTCAAGCGCAGCAAAACCGATGAGCGTGCCGACCAGATCCGGGCGCTGGCTGACCAGCTTGGCCTGCCGATCTCCGCACTCGCTGGCAATGATGTCCACCTGGTGCCGTCAACGATGGTGCCGCCCGACATCCCCAAACAGCCCTTCGATGCGCAGGCATTGGAATACCAGTACCCAAGTGCCATCGCAGCCAAACTCGATATTGCAGCTGACTTGGCTCTACCGCTGGCCAAGTTGTCATCTAACGAGCGCAGCTTCATTGACCAGGTGCTGGCCCAAACGCTGGTGCGCAGTGCCGTGCTCATGCAGATACGAAATCACTTTCGCAACCAAAAACCAGGGGAAGAGCATGCGGGTTGAAGTCATGGAGCATTACGGACTGACACAGCCGCTCAGTCAGGCGGGCTACTACGAAACGGCCCACCACAAAGAACTACTCAAGGATGTGAAATCTGCCATTCACGAGGGCAAGCTGATCGCAGTGTGTGGCATTGTGGGCAGTGGCAAAACCGTAACCATGCGGCGCTTGCAGCAGCAATTGAAGGAAGAAAACCGCATTACGGTGTCCAAGTCGCTGTCGGTGGAGAAGCACAGCATCAAGCTGGCCACACTGATTTCTGCACTGTATTACGACCTAGCCAGCGACAAGCAGGTGCAAATTCCCAAGCAAGGTGAGCGCCGCGAGCGTGAATTGCAGGAGCTGGTCAAAAAAGGCAAGCGCCCGGTGGCCCTGTTCGTCGATGAGGCGCATGACCTCAATGGTCATACGCTGACAGGCCTCAAGCGCCTGATGGAAGTCATCGAGGATGGTGGTGGCAGGCTGTCTGTAGTTTTGTCCGGTCACCCCAAGCTACGCAACGATTTGCGAAAACCGACCATGGAGGAGATCGGCTACCGAACCGATGTGTTCAACCTGGACGGCATTGCAGGCAGTCAGCGCGAATACATCCATTGGCTGCTGCGCGAATGCACTGCCGATAAGCGCGACATCGGTGAAATTCTGACACCAGAAGCTATCGGCGCGTTGGCGACACGCCTGCGCACGCCGCTGCAAATCCAGCAGCACCTGAGCTTTACGCTCGATGCAGGGTATCAGGCAGGGGTCACGCCGGTTACTGCCGAACTGGTGGAGTCGGTGCTGATGCGCAAAATTGACGATCTGGAGCCTACCTTGACGCGCCACGGCTACCGCATCAAAGACTTGGTGGAGCAGTTCAACGCCAAGCCGGCTGAAATCAAAGCCTTGTTTGCCAACCAGCTCGATCCCACGCGCACAGCCGAGTTGCGTGCAGAACTTCAGATGGCTGGGCTGCCGATTTAAAGAAGGCGTTCAAGGCGGGCTGGTGAAGGCTCGGTCAGTTGCACTTAATGTTGGCCGGCGGCCATGCAATGCAGGCCTGTGCCGTCAAACGCAAGTTCAGTTGCACTTAATGCTGGCCTGAGGGGGCTGAC
>DAIQRN010000355.1:0-3558 GCA_036786185.1 Acidovorax sp.
CTGGAGCGGCTGCACAGCGCGCTGGACATTCCGGTGGTCTACGTCAGCCATGCGCTCGACGAGGTTGCCCGACTGGCCGAGCACATGGTGCTGCTGGAAGCCGGCCGCGTGCGTGCCAGCGGCCCCACCGCCGAACTGATCGCCCGGCTCGACCTGCCCCTGGCCCAGGGCGATGCGGCGGCCACGGTGGTCACCGGCACCGTGATAGAGCATGCGCCGCAGGACCACATCACCTGCGTAGCATTCGCGGGGGGACAGCTGCTGCTGGTCAGCCCCCAGGCCCGCGCTGCGGGTGACACCGTCAAGCTGCGCGTGCAGGCACGCGACGTGAGCCTGGCCCTCACCCCACCGCAAGACAGCAGCATCCTCAACATCGTGCCTGCCACCGTGGCAGAGATGCGCGAAGACAGCCCTGGCCAATGGATGGTGGCCTTGCAAGCAGGCCCTACCCGCTTGCTGGCCCGCGTCACCCAACGCTCCGTCCACACCCTGCAATTGCGGCCTGGGCTGCACGTTTTTGCCCAGATCAAGGGCATTGCCATCGTGAATTGATGGGTGGCAGCCATCTCTGCGCTGGCGCGTTCCGCCCCGCAGGAAAGGAGGGAGCGAACGAGCCCCGGCACGGTGCGAGGCCCGCTTCTGTGGCGCGCTGAGCGGCTCTTTCAGGCAGCAGCGACGCCAGTATTTCACCGCCCCTTTGAATGTTAAAAAAATGTATCTTGAGTGTCGTAATGACAACTCAAGTGAAAGTGAATTGCATTCCCGTCGCCTTCAACCGTGCGACGACTGCATCTGACGAGGGTGAACCAGGGTGGAATCCGTTTCGATATCGCAAGGCGCTGCGCACGCCTTTGGAGTGGCGTTTCCGCCTCTGTTTCACAGCCTTTTGTATTGGGGCTTTGCCTCGCTGGTGGTGCATGTGTGTCAGCGGCTGGTGGAGCACACCGCTTTCTCGCTCGACCCCTCCAGCCGCCGCATCAGCGCTTCCAATGCATCGCTGTGCATTGGCTGCATGGTCTGGGCGCTGGATGTGGTTGGCCTGTTCATGTACGGCGAGCTATTCCATGTGGCCTTGGAACTGGTGCCCGCGCTGGGCAGCTTGTTGGTCATGGTGTTCAGCACCCGAGTCACCGTCCCCACCCTGAGCACCAGCACCAGCGTGCGCAACCTTCTGCCTGCAGGCTTGTTGCTCGCCTTGGGCATGATGGCCGGACACTTTCTGCTTGCCCGCAGCTACGTAGCCCATTTCTCTGAGGTGAACGTTCTGGCCATTGCGCTGAGCGTTGCCACGGCGGCTGGCGTGGCCTGTTACACCGCCATTCGGCACCGCGCGGGCAAGATGAGCGCGCTCACACAGCGTTATGCCCCGCAGAACTGGCGAGACAACCTCATCAGCGGTGGCGCCATCCTGGTATTGCACTGGTTGCTGGTGAACTGCTTCCCCTTGCAGAACCCAACCACCAGCAATCCAGACAACGGCATGGCGCTACTGGCGGTGCTGCTGGTCATTACCTTCGCCTTGGCGGTGGATCAATTCCGAAACATCCGCTCTGACCAGGTGCGCCAACAGCTGCAGCGGCTGGGCTTGTCGCTCATGCGTGTGGCTCCAGCCCACCAAAAACCGCCAGAGCACGACGTGCATCTCTCGCTGATTGCCGACCACCTCCCCAGGCTTCTGAATCGCGGAAGTCTCACGCTGCACTTCCAGCCCATCGTCAATTTGCATGCGCCGCAGGTTCACTACGAGGCTCTTCTGCGCCTGAACGATCCACTGCTGGGACCCCTGAGCCCGGACGCCTTCTTTCTGGTCTGCGAGCTGCAAGGCAAAACCAGCCAGGTTGACCGACTGGTTCTGGCCAACGCACTGGACGCCGCTGAGAGCTGGGCAGCCCAGGGCATGCAGCACAGCAAGGTGTGTGTGAATGTGGCGCCTGTCACGCTGCTGGAGCCCGACTTTGCCCAATGGCTGGGCGCCAAACTCCAGCGGCGCGGCCTGCCCTGGGGCACGCTGCAACTGGAGATGACCGAGCACGCCATCATTGCCTGCGGTGCGCACATGGTGCAGGCCATCAACGACTTGCGCATGCTGGGCGTTGGTGTCTTCATGGACGACTTTGGGGCCGGCTATTCATCGCTGGGGGTTCTGGCCGACCTGCCCATCAGCGGCATCAAGTGCGACCGCCTGTTTGTGCGCCAGCTGCCACAAGACCCCCGTCGCCAGTCTCTGCTGCGCCATGTCGTGCGGCTTGCACGAGACCTGCAGCTAGAGGTGGTGGTGGAAGGCGTGGAGACGGAGCAGGAGCTCCAATCCGTGCTGGAAAGTGGCATCGGGAACGTGCAAGGCAACTTCTTCAGCAAGGCCATGTCGCCAGAGGATGTGCCCCTGTGGCACCAGGCCTATCGCCCCGCTGATGTCACGGAGCTGCCCCTGCGCCCGGCTATGGCTCCTGCGCCGTTCCTGGCTGCCCCGGCGCCCATGCCTCTGTGATCCAGCAGAAGTACCGCCTCCAACCCTGCGGTTCTGTCTGAGCCCTGAACTGCAGGCCCAGCCGGTCAAAATACAGGCTTGTCACTCCCCCTTCCCGACCTGACCAGGAGCCCCCGATTGACCGCGATGAACGTATTGGTACTGGGCGGCTACGGCAACTTTGGCACCCGCATCTGCAAAGCACTGGCTGGGCACCCACAAATCCACCTGTTGATCGGTGGCCGCAATGCCAGCAAAGCCCAGGCGCTGGCTGACACCGTAGGTCATCACACGCAAGGTGTGCCGCTGGACCACGAAGCCCCCGACCTGGCACAGCAGCTCAGGGCCCTCAACATCGGTCTCGTCATCCACACCGCAGGGCCTTTTCAGGCACAGGCCTACGGCGTAGCACAGGCCGCAGCGCAGGCCGGCTGCCATTACATTGACCTGGCCGACGGACGGCGGTTTGTGTGCGATTTTCCGGCAGCCATGCACGGCGCGTTTTCAAGTGAGGGCCGCACCGCGGTAACGGGTGCCAGCACGGTTCCAGCACTGTCTTCAGCCGTGGTGGATGCCTTGTGCAGCGGCTGGCGCAGCATCCATACGATTGACACCTGCATCGCCCCGGCGCAGCGCGCCCCGCGAGGAGAAGCCACGCTGGCCGCAGTGCTGAGCTACTGCGGCGTGCCGATTCCCGTGTGGGAAAACGGGCGCTGGCAAACGCGCCTGGGATGGGCTGATCCCACGCCAATGTCTTTCCAACGCCTGCGCCCCCGCCGGGGCGCGGTGTGTGACATCCCCGACCTGGAGCTGTTTCCATCTCACTACCAAGTCACGCAACGCGTGAGCTTTCGGGCGGCGCTGGAAGTGGGCCTGGCGCAAAGCGCCTTCAGCGCCTTGGCCAGGCTGCGCCAGTGGGGCTGGCTCCAGCAGCCTGAAAAGCTGGCAGCGCTCATGCACCGAGGCGGCGGGCTGTTCGACGCCCTGGGCACGCCACTGGGCGGCATGGTGGTGCGAGTCAGTGGTCTTGATGCCCAGGCCCAGCCCCGCTGCAGGGCTTGGCACATTGCCGCAGACCACGACCATGGCCC
>DAIQRN010000356.1:0-3557 GCA_036786185.1 Acidovorax sp.
CCCGAGGTGCTGCTGGACATCCAGCCGCTGCCCAAGAAGGAGCGCTCGGCCAAATCAGAACCCACCGAGCCCGAAGAGGCCACGGCGGATTGAGTCTGAGCCCCAAACCAGCGCTTGGCTGACAACAGCGGCGCCCCCGGCCAGCCATCATTGCGGTGGCTGGCTTTTTTTATGCGCTATCGCTATCAAATAAAGAGCTATTAGCGCTTGGCGTACAACATTTTCAATGCGAAAACACATTGAAAAGTTCAGGAAATAAGCGCAAGCAGCTATATTTTTTGATGAATCCAAAGGAGAACCCATGATCACCACAGAGCCCACCATGACCAACCTGTTCCTGCAGCTGGGGTTGGATGCCAGCGAGCAGGGCATTTCCCGGTTCATTGAGGGCCATCAGCTCGCTGCTGATGTGCTGATGGCCGATGCGCCCTATTGGAACGACGCGCAGCGCCAGTTCCTGGCCGAGCAGCTCAAGGCGGACGCGGTGTGGGCAGTGATAGTGGACCAGTTGAGCGAGTCGCTGCACGAAGATGCCGTGCGGCGCCGTACCGGGCTCTGAAACGTTTCCAAACAGTTCCGTGCGTGCCCTGCAGGCACGCGGCGGCATACTGCGCGCTGATTCACGGAGACGTCCATGACCACAGCCGCCCCAACCCCCAGCGCCACCAAAGGTCGGTGTCTGGGTGCCATAGGGCGCTACATCGCGCTCATCAGTCTGAGCGCGGCGGTGGCGGGCTGCGGTGGTGGCGGAGGCGGCGACGCGCCGTCCACGCCCGCTCCTCCGGCGCCAGCCCCGGCACCCACGCCGCCGGCACCCGCGCCTGCTCCTGCGCCAGGGGTGGGTAGCTATGGCGACCTGCGCGGCGCATCCCTGGGCTCGGGTGCTTCTCTGAACGGCGCTCTGCCGTTCCCCGCCGACAACGCCTGGAACGCCGACATCAGCGTACTCCCGGTCGATCCCAACTCCGACAACCTCATTGCCAGCATCGGCATGGACCGGGGCCTGTTTCCCGACTTTGGCGCGGGCCTGTGGGAAGGCGCTCCCATCGGTATCCCCTACGTGGTGGTGACGGGGGCTCAGCCGCGCGTGCCCGTGCAGTTCACCGACTATGGGGATGAAAGCGATCCCGGCCCGTACCCCATTCCGCCTGATGCGCCCATCGAGGGAGGCCCTTCCAGCGCGGGCGATCGGCATGTGCTCGTCATTGACCGCGACAACAACCGCCTGTACGAGACCGGCAACAGCTACCCGCAGCAGGACGGCAGCTGGCGTGCCTCGGGCGGCGCGGTGTTTCACCTGGACAGCAACAACGTGCGCCCCACGGCCCAGCCGCGCTGGACCAGCGCCGACGCGGCGGGTCTGCCCATCTTCCCGGGCCTGGTTCGGTATGACGAAGCCTCGCTCGGCCCCGGCGGCATTCGCCATGCGCTGCGCTTTACCGTGAGCCGCACGCGGCGGGCCTATGTGCCGCCTGCCACGCACTGGGCTTCCAGTAACACCAGTCCCGACCTGCCGCCGATGGGGATGCGCGTGCGGCTGAGGGCGGGCTATGCCATTCCTGCCAGCTTCTCCGCCGAGACCCGGGCCATCCTCACCGCCCTCAAGACCCACGGGATGATGGTGGCCGACAACGGCTCCAACTGGTTCCTGAGCGGCGCGCCGGACGAGCGCTGGAACAACGACCGCCTCAAATCCGAGCTGCGCCAGGTGACGGGCCGCGATTTCGAGGTGGTGCGCATGGACGGCCTCGTTACGCCCTGAGTCTCAGGGTTGCGCGGTGATGCGTTCCAGCAGCTCTATGGTCGGGTAGCCGTCCGCCACCATGCCCACGCTCTGCTGGTAGCGCCGCAGCCCCGCCCGCGTGGCGGGGCCAGCCACGCCGTCGGGCGTGCCCGTGTCGAACCCCCGCGCGTTCAGCGTGGCTTGCAGCGTGCGCACCTGATCGCGCGACAGCGGCTGCAGGTCGCGCGGCCAGGGGGCGATGACGCCCGGCCCGCCGTCGATCTGCTGCGCCAGCAGCGCCACGCCCAGGGCGTAGTTCACCGCGTTGTTGTAGCGCAGCAAGGTGCGAAAGTTGGGGCCGACCAGAAAGGCCGGGCCGCGTGCCCCGGCGGGCGCGAGGATGGATGCGCCCTGCAGCGCGGGCAGCGGCTGGCTGCCCGTGGCCTGCACGCCGTCGGCGGCCCATTGCGCGGTGTCCTGGCGCACGCTGAGCTCGGCGCGGGTGTAGTCAAAACCCGGCGGCAGCCGCACCTCGGCGCCCCAGGGCTCGCCGCTGCGCCAGCCGGACCGGGCCAGGAAGTTGGCCGTGGATGCGGCCACGTCCGGGATGCTGCCCCAGATGTCGCGCTGGCCGTCACCATCGGCGTCCACCGCGTGGGCCAGAAAGACGGATGGCATGAACTGCGTGTGGCCCATGGCGCCCGCCCAGGACCCCACCATGCGGTCGGCCGCGATGTGGTCCTGGTCCACGATGCGCAGCGCGGCCAGCAGCTCGCCCTGCGCCCAGGCGCGGCGGCGGCCCTCATGGGCCAGTGTGGCCAGGGCATCCACGGTGCGGAAGCTGCCGAAGTTCTGCCCGTAGTTGCTCTCCAGCCCCCAGATGGCCGTGATGACCGGGGCGGGCACGCCGTAGCGGGCGGCGGCGGCGTCCAGCGCGCCTCGGTGGGCGGCCAGTTGGGCTTGGCCCTGGGCGATGCGCTGGGGCGATGCCGCGCTGTCCAGGTAGGCCCAGGGCGGGCGCGTGAACTCGGGCTGGGCGCGGTCCAGCTCGACCACACGGGGCAGCCACTGGGCACGGCCCAGAACGTCGCGCACGGTGTCGGGGCGGATGCCCGCGGCCAGGGCCTGGGCGGCAAACGCGGTGCGCCAGGCGGCGAAGTCTTGAGCGGAGGCGGGGGGCTCCACGGCGGCTGGCGGCGGCGTGGCCGTGCTTGGAGCGGGCGCCGATGCGCAGCCAGCCAGGGCCAGCAGCGCCAGGGAGGCGGCCGCCGACCCGCGGAAAATGGGCGTTCTTGTTCGTTGCATGGCCCCATTGTCCCGCGCACCGGCGTGCCGCATGTGTCGGTGTGTTTTGCTATTTATTTGATAGCTGCTTGCGCTTGCCATACATGCGCTGCAGGACAAAAAGACCTTAAAACAGGTTACATTTGACGGCTGTTCCTGCCTGCCCGCCATGCAACCACACACCTTTCTCTGGCACGACTACGAAACCTTTGGCACCGACACGCGGCGCGACCGGCCCGCGCAGTTTGCCGCCATCCGCACCGACGCCGAGCTCAACGAGATCGGCGAGCCGCTGATGCTGTACTGCCAGCCCGCCAGTGACTACCTGCCCGACCCGGGCTCCTGCCTCATCACTGGCATCACGCCCCAGCTGTGCCTGGAAAAGGGCGTGCCCGAGCACCAGTTCGCCGCCCGCATCGAGGCCGAGTTCGCACAGCCCGGCACCATTGGCGTGGGCTACAACACCATCCGGTTTGACGACGAGATCACGCGCTTCATGTTCTGGCGCAACCTCATCGACCCCTATGCGCGCGAATGGCAGAACCAGTGC
>DAIQRN010000357.1:0-3552 GCA_036786185.1 Acidovorax sp.
GAACGGCGAGCCCTCGGTCATCTTCGGCATGCAGTCGTTTGGCGAGGGGCTGGATCTGCCGGGACGGCTGTGCGAGTCGGTGTTCATCACCAAGCTGCCCTTTGCCCCACCCGACGACCCCGTGGGCGAGGCCCGCGCCGAATGGCTGCGCGCGGTGGGCCGCGACCCGTTCAGCGAGCTGGTGGTGCCCGCCACCGCCATCCGCCTGGCGCAGTGGGTGGGCCGCGCGATCCGCACCGAGGAAGACATGGCGCATGTGTACTGCTACGACAAGCGCCTGACGCGCACCAGCTACGGCCAGCGCCTGCTCAAAGGGCTGCCGCCGTTTGCGCTGGAGCAACGCGCGCCGCTGTGAGCGCTGTAAAGTCGCCACCCCGTTTCACCACGACAACCAGAAAGAACCCCATGCCCCACACCGTGCCTGCCTGCCCCCAATGCGGCCTGGAAAACACCTACCCCGATGGCAGCAACTACGTGTGCCCCGACTGCGCCTTTGAATGGCCCCAGGTGGCCGAGACGGCAGACACCGACGCCGATGCAGGCGACGGCATCGTGCGCGATGCCGTACGTGATGCAAATGGCAACCCGCTGGCCGATGGCGACGCGGTGATCCTGGTGAAAGACCTCAAGGTCAAGGGCTCGTCGTCCACGCTCAAGAAGGGCACCAAGATCAAGAGCATCCGCCTGGTCGATGGCGCCGACGGCCACAACGTGGACTGCAAGACGGACCTGGGCAGCATGCTGCTCAAGTCGGAGTTCCTGAAGAAGGCCTGAGAACGTGCTCACGTTGTGAGGCTGAGGCCTGCGCCATGTCCCCCATCGCCGTCATCGACTTCGAGACCACCGGCATCTCGCCCGGCCAGGGCGCGCGTGCGACCGAGGTGGCGATCGTGCTGCTGGAGCAGGGCCGCGTGGTGGACCGGTTTCAGAGCCTCATGAAAACCGGCGCGTGGATACCGCCCTTCATCACCCAGCTCACCGGCATCACCAACGCCATGGTGGCGGCCGCGCCCGATGCGGCGCAGGTGATGCGCGACGCCGCGCGCTTTGTGGGCGACGCGCCCATGGTGGCGCACAACGCCGCGTTTGACAGCAAGTTCTGGCAGGCCGAGCTGGCGCTGGCGGGCATGGCCGCGCCGCAGCCCTTTGCCTGCACCGTGCTGCTGTCGCGCCGCCTGTACCCGCAGGCGCCCAGCCACAAGCTGGGCACGCTAGTGGACTACCACGGCCTGCCGCGCACCGGCCAGGCGCACCGCGCGCTGGCGGACGCAGAGATGGCCGCCGCGCTGCTGGCGCGCATGCAGCACGACCTGCGCACGCACTGGCGGGTGGCCGAGCCGAGCTATGCGCTGCTGCAAACGCTGCAGCGCTGCGCCAAGCCCAAGGTAGCCGCGCTGCTGGCGCAGCATGCGCTGCCGTGAAGGCGTTGCGCTGCCGAAGGGGTGATGCATTAGTATCAAATTGATAGCTGTAAGCGCTTGATGTGAAAGCGCCAGAGCCACTTTTGTCTGATATTTTTCTGCGCAGCGCCGCCGGTAGGGGTGGTGCGGTGCGCGTGGCGCTGCTGGTGCGGGTGGGCCGGGGTAGCGGCGCGGCCGGTACAAATCCCGGAGAATCCGCGCTTTCCGTTTGCTTTCACCCCCGCTTTTCTGACCAAGAGCCCCCTGCAATGACCGACGCCACCCACACCACCACGCCACCGCCTCTGCCCGACCATCTGTCGGTGGACCCCCGCAGCCCCCACCATGTGGCCGAGGTGTTCCAGCACGACATTGGCATCCGCTTCAACGGCAAGGACCGCACCGATGTCGAGGAATACTGCATCAGCGAAGGCTGGGTCAAGGTGCCTGCGGGCAAGACGGTGGACCGCAAGGGCCAACCTCTGATGATCAAGCTCAAGGGCAAGGTGGAAGCTTTCTACAAGTGACGGCTGCACGGGCTGCCGCACCGCGCGCCCCCGGCGCCTGGGTGATTCACTGCGACGGCAGCGCTTGGCCCAACCCCGGTCGCATGGGGCTGGGGGCAGTGCTGATGGGCCCCGACGACACCGTGCAACACCAGATCTCCGAGCCCACCAGTTTCACCGGCTGCAACAACGAGGCCGAGCTGCGCGCATTGCTGCGGGCGCTGCAGTGGCTCGAGGGGCAGGCGGCCGCCGCCGCCACGGCGGTGCAGGTGATCAGCGACAGCCGCGTGCTGGTGGAGCAACTGGGGCCACCGGCCGGCACAAGCACCGTGGAGCCCATCGCGCGACTGGCGCCGCTGCTGGACGAGACGCGCACCGTGCTGCAGCGGTTTGCACAGGTGGACCTGCAATGGGTGCCCCGCCACCGCAACAGGGCCGCCGATGCGCTGGCGCGCGCCGCGCTGGGGCTGGCGCCCAAGGCGGCCCTGCCGGCCGGGCAGGTGCAGCGCGGAAAGCGCCGCAGGCACTGAGCGGCAGCCCGGCCGCGCAAATCCCCACGCTGGCGGTGGTTCAGGCGCCCGCACGGCGCTGCATCCGTTACCCTTTGGCCCATGCGCGCCTTTCACAGCCTGAGCCTTGCCGCCTGCACCGTCGCCCTGCTGGTGCTGGGCGGCTGCGGCACAACGCGGGCCCCATCACCGTCGTCCTCTTCTTCCGCGCCCCCACCGGCGCCGATCCGCACCAGCCCGCCGCTGTCTGCCGAGCAGGCGCACGACATCGCCATCCATGCGCTGGGCCTGGTGGGCACGCCCTACCGCTATGGCGGCAACACGCCCGAATCGGGTTTTGATTGCAGCGGGCTGATCGGGTACGTGTACCGCAACCGGGTGGGCACCCCGCCACCCCGCACGGTGGCGCAGCTCAACCGCTGGGGGTACCCCATTGATGGGAGCGAGCTGCGGGTGGGCGACCTGGTGGTGTTCGGCACCGGCCGCCAGCCCAACCATGCAGGCATTTACGTGGGGGAGGGGCGTTTTGTGCACGCACCTTCGACGGGCGGCACGGTGCGACTCGATCACCTGCAGTCGCGCCACTGGGCGCGGCAGAACGCGGCGTTTCGCAGGCCGTAGAAACCTCCCCCTGAGTCGCCTTCGGCGCCTTCCCCCGGAGGGGGACGACGCCCTCGCTGCGGGGCGGCCCTTGCTCGGCGTCTCTGGCCTGGGCCGCGCCAGTCTCTGGCAACGCACCTCCATTCGGCCTGTAACCGGGCTCCGCGACAATCGGGGCCACCATGACCCACGCACACCGCTCCGCCAACCCCGTTTCCACCCACGACACCACCCGCATCGATGACACGCGCATCAAGGCCGTGCGTCCGCTGATCACGCCAGCGCTGCTGCAGGAGTGGCTGCCCGCGCCCGATGCGGCGCAGGCGCTGGTCGAATCGAGCCGTGCGGCCATCTCGCGCGTCCTGCACGGGCAGGACGACCGGCTGATCGTGGTGGTGGGGCCCTGCTCCATCCACGACCATGATCAGGCGATGGAATATGCCCGCCAGCTCAAAGCGCAGGCCGACGCGCTGCAGGACGATCTGCTGGTGGTGATGCGCGTGTACTTTGAAAAGCCCCGCACCACCGTCGGCTGGA
>DAIQRN010000358.1:0-3550 GCA_036786185.1 Acidovorax sp.
ACCGGGCTTATCTACGAAGGCCCGGCGCTGGTGGTGAAAGCGGCCCAGGCCATCAAGGCCCTGGGCCGCTGATTCAACGCTTCAGCCGAAGCAGCATGGGCAGCAGCACGCCCGCCCAGCGGACCAACCGGCGTGGGCCCGCCATCAGCCCCACCCCGGCCATGGCGGCCACGGCCAGGGGGTGTGCGCGGGCAAAGGCTGCTGCGCGCAGCAGCAGCGGGTCATCCGCACTGCCCAGCTCGCCGGCGCGCTGCTGGGCCGCCAGGGCCTGCGACTGCGCATGGGCGGCCCGCCGTGCCCGCAGCCGCTCCCGTTGCGCGGCGATGCGGTTCAGCACCAGTTGCTGAGCGGCGGTGGGCGCGGGAAGCGGTCTTTTGGCAGCGCTCTGCGCGACAGGGGTGGAGGATGCGGTGGTCATTACAAACGCTCCTTGATAGCCTGCCAGTCTTGCGCCAACTCCTGGCGGGTCAGTGCAAAGCCGTTGCCCGCACGGCGGGCCACGGACAGCAGTGACACCAGGGCGGTAGCCCAGCCCACCAGCCAGACACCCGCCACGATCCACGCCACCAGGCTGCGCTGGGGGGTATCCCAGAATTGCACCAGCACGGCCAGCGAGAGCATGATCAGCGCCACCACGGTGAGCCCGGCGACCACGATGGTCAGCGCCAGCATCTGCTGCAGGCGCTGCTTCTGGTCTTGCCACTCCAGCCGCGCCAGATCCACCCGGTCTTCGGCGGCAATGGCGGCTTCGAGCACGTTGGCATGCCAGCGGGCCGCCAGGGCTTCCAGCCCCAGGATGGACAGCCAGTTCATGGACGGCCTCCCGCGCTTGCCCTCATGCCGCCGCGCGGGCCAGGATCAGCGGCGCGCAAGCAGAAATCCCACCAGCGCCCCCACGGCCAATGCGGCACCTGCCACACGCCAGGGTTCGTCATGGGCATAACGGTCAGCCGCCAGTGCAGCTTCCTTGGCCTGGCGTGCTGCGTCCTGGGCGGCGCGAACGGCGGATTCACGCACATTGTGCATGCCATCGTCCAGACGCTGGCGCAGCAGCTTGATTTCAGGCACTGCATCCAGATCCTTGTTGGCCAGCAGTCCCCGCAGATCGGAAACCAGTTTTTCCAGTTCGCCCTGGGTGGTGGTGGTGGTGGTGTCAGAAGCAGTCATACAAGCCTTTCTGTGTAGAGCCAAAAGTGATGGGAAATCCCGCACGCCAACGTGGAGGACTGATGTTCATCTTAGCCATCCGCGCAGAAACCCCTCGTAGGACGGGGACGCAAGAGGTTACTGATTGCAACTGGCTTGCGGCAGATCAAACCAGCGCAGCCACATGCTGCGCAATGGCGAGGGCACTTGTCAAGCCGGGCGACTCGATGCCAAACAGGTTGACCAGCCCGGCCACCCCGTGCACCGCAGGCCCCTGGATCACGAAGTCCGCAGCAGGCGCATCCGCGCCATGGATCTTGGGGCGCATGCCTGCGTAGCCTGGCGCCAGCGCGCCATCCTGCAAGGCGGGCCAGTATTTGCGGACTTCGGCGTAAAAGGCGGCGCCGCGTGCCGGGTCCACAAGCAGATCGTCGGGCGAGTCCACCCATTGCACATCCGGCCCGAACTTGGCCTGGCCGCCCAGGTCCAGCGTGAGATGCACCCCCAGTCCCGCGGCCTCGGGCACGGGATAGATCAGGCGGTCAAACGGCGCCTTGCCCGCCAGCGTGAAATAACTGCCCTTGGCATAGTGCGCCTGGGGCACATGCGCCCGGTTCAGGCCTGCAAACCGCGCAGCGACGGCGGGCGCCTGCAGGCCAGCGGCATTGACCACGGTGGTCGCCAGCAACTCCGTGCCGTCATTTGCTACCAAATTAATAGCTCCTTGCGCTTGTCCCGCTTGCGCTAGAGGCGAATTTAATGCCACAAGCCCACCCGCATTCTCCAGGTCGCCCTGCAGGGCCAGCATCAGCCCATGGCTATCGACAATGCCGGTGCTGGGCGAATGCAGGGCCGCCACGCATTCCAGCGCGGGCTCCAGCGTCCGCGCCTCGTCGCGGCTGAGCCATTGCAGGTCCGCCACCCCGTTGGCCCGCGCACGCGCCTGAATGGATTCCAGGCCCGGCAGTTGCGCGGGCGACGTTGCCACCAGCAGCTTGCCGCAGCGGCGGTGCGCCACGCCGCGCTCGGCGCAGTAGGCGTAGAGCATGTCCCGCCCTTGCACGCACAGCCGCGCCTTGAGCGAGCCCGTGGGGTAGTACAGCCCCGCGTGGATCACCTCGCTGTTGCGCGAGCTGGTGCCGGTGCCGATGGCGTTGGTGGCCTCCAGCACCATCACCTCGCGCCCCTGCAGGGCCAGGGCGCGCGCCACGGCCAAGCCCACCACGCCCGCACCCACTACCACGCAATCTACACGGTCCGTCATCTGCTCTCCTGGGCCCCATCGAGGGATTTCATGCGTTGTCGAAGCCGTCCAGCACGTTCACCGCGTTGGTGCCCAGCTCGGCGGCGGCGTAGCCGCCTTCCAGCACGAACACCGTGGGCAGTGCCAGGCGCGCCAGCCGTTCGCCCAGGCGGACGAAGTCATCACTGGCCAGGGCGAAGCGGGAGATCGGGTCACCTTCGAAGGTATCGAGCCCGAGCGAGATCACCAGCGCGTCGGCACCATCGGCCGCAATGCGCTGGCAGGCGCGTTCCAGGGCCTCGAACCAGGTGGCGGCACGGGTGCCTGCGGGCAGCGGCAGATTGAGGTTGAAGCCCGCGCCCTGCCCTGCGCCGGTCTCGTCGGCGTGGCCCAGGTAGAACGGGTATTCGGTGCGCGGGTCACCGTGGATGCTGATGAACAGCACGTCCGAGCGTTCGTAGAAGATGCTTTGCGTGCCATTGCCGTGGTGATAGTCCACATCCAGCAGCGCCACGCGCGCGGCGCCCTGATTGCGCAGCACTTGCGCGGCCACGGCGGCGTTGTTCAAGAAGCAGTAGCCGCCCATGAAATCCGGCCCCGCGTGATGGCCCGGCGGGCGGGTGCAGCAGAACGCGGCGCGCCCGCCCTGGGCCACGCGGGCGGCAGCGCTGGCGGCCGCATCGGCCCCGGCCTTGGCGGCAGCCCAGGTACCGGCCGCCAGAGGCGTGCCGTTGTCCATGGAGTACAGCCCCAGCCGGGCGATGAAGTTGTCGGGCTCCACGTCGCTGCGCAGCGTGCGCACGGGCCATACCGAGGGAAAGGGCTGCGCCTGGGCATTGGCCGCATCCAGACTCAGCCACTGCTGCCATGCCGTCTGGAGAAAGGCCAGATACCGCGGCGCATGGATCTGCGCCAACACGTCCGCGCAATCCACGTCGGGCACCTGCAGTGCATGACCGCGCAAGCGCAGCGCCTCTTCCACATAGTCCACACGTGCGGGCTTCTCAAAACACGGCACACGTTCGCCGCGAAAGAACTCATGAACGGGCGCGTGGCCCTGGTGCAAGGGGTTGTGGAAAGTGATCATGAAAAGCGGACGGCAAGACAAGCCTGCACTGTAGTCGTACCCACGGAATGAAAAAACCCCTGAAGGCCAGAGCC
>DAIQRN010000359.1:0-3549 GCA_036786185.1 Acidovorax sp.
TGGCGCTCGGGCAGCAACGCGGCGCCATTGCGCCCCAGGCGGGGCAGCGCGCCCAGCCAGTCGGCGGGCTCTTGCAGGCCGCCCTGCAGCAGCTGCGCGTGGCGTTCGCCCGCCACCCGGTTGGCCAGCACGCCGGCCCAGGGCAGGCCGGGACGGAAATGCTTCAGGCCAAAGGCAATGGCGCCCAGCGTGCCGCCCATGGCCCCTGCATCGACCACGGCCAGCACCGGGATGCCGAAGCGCCACGCCAGATCGGCCATGCAGTCCTCGCCATCGAACAGGCCCATCACTCCTTCGATCAGGATCAGGTCGGCCTCGCGCGCCGCGGCATGCAGGCGCGCGGCACAGTCCGCCGCGCCTGTCATCCACAGGTCCAGCTGGCCGACCGGGGCGCCGCTGGCCAACTGGTGCCAATGCGGATCCAGGTAGTCCGGCCCGCACTTGAACACGCGCACGCGCCTGCCCCGGCGGGCATGCAGCCGTGCCAGGGCGGCGGTGACGGTGGTCTTGCCCTGGCCCGAGGCGCAGGCGGCAATGACCAGGGCGGGGCAGCGGGCGGCGGCGGTCACGGCGTGCTCAGTACTGCGGCGCCCACTTCAGGCCAACAAAGAAGCTGCGGCCCGGCGTGGCATAGGTGTTGGCCAGGGCGTAGTTCTTGTCGGTCAGGTTATCGACGCGCGCCACGATCTGGTAGTCACGCGCCAGGCGGGTGCTGGCGTAGAGGTTGAGCAAGGTGTAGCCGCCCAGGCGGGTCTTGTTGGCCACGTCGTCATAGCGCTGGCCCGAGGCCTGCACCTCGCCGCCCAGCGTCCAGCCGGCCACGCGCGTGTCGGCGCCGAAGCTGGCGTGGTGCCTGGCGCGGCGCGCCAGCAGCTTGCCGCTGTCGAGGTTCTTGGGGTTCTGCAAGTCCACCGAGCCACGCAGCTGCACCTGGCCTACGCGGGTGCTGCCCGCCAGGGTGATGCCCTCGTAGCGCGCCTTGCCCACGTTGGCATAGCAGCCGGGGAAGGGGCCGGTGCCACCCGGGCAGGGGCCCACGCCGCCGACCCAGTTGATCAAGTTGCTGACGTTGTTGCGGTAGGCGGTGGCCGAGAAGCTGCTGGCGTCCCGCGCCCATTTCAGGCCCAGCTCGACGTTGCGGCTGGTTTCGGGCTGCAGCGTGGCATCGCCATACATGCTGAAGCGCTGGTACAGCGTAGGCGCGCGGAAGGCCGTGCCGGCCGAGGCCGTGGCGCGCCAGTTGGGTGCAAACGCGTAGCCGTATGCCGCGCTGCCGGTGCTCTTGCCGCCAAACTCGCTGTCGTCGTCGTGGCGCGCGTTCAGCTGCAGGGTGTGCGCACCGCTGTGCAGGCCGTAGCCCAGCGCCAGCGCGTTTTGCGCGCGGCTGCGGTCTATGGGGGCGTTTACCAGGTGGTCTTCGCGCCGCTCCAGCGCGGCCGTGAGCTGGTGCACGCCCAGGCGCCACTCGTTTTGGAACAGGTAGCCGCGCAACCGGGTGTCGGTCAGGTAGGGCGATGGCCTGGTCTGGTAACGATCCTGCGAATCGGTGATGGACAGGCGCGTCTTGTAGCTGCTGCTCCACTGCGCCTGCCAGTTCAGGCCCAGGGTACGCAGGCGGTGCAGGCTGTGGTCATCGGTCGCCTTGCTGGCGTCGTAGCGGCTGTCGGAATCGCTGTACAGCAGCGTGCCTTCAAGGCGGTGGGCGGCGTTGACCTGCAGGCCCAGGCGCGCGTTGGCGCTGTTGGTCTGGTAGCCGTCGCGGTCGGGGTTGTTGTTCTTGTTGGCCTTGGTGGTGGCGTCAAAGCCCTTGCTGATCTCGCGCGCCAGGCCCAGCGCGTAGTCCACCGTGCCGGTGGCGCCGCTCACGCCGGCCTCGGTGCGCCAGGTGCCGTGGGTGCCAGCGCCCACGCCCACATAGGGCGCCACGCCAGCCTCGCCCTTCTTGGTGAAGATCTGGATCACACCGGCGACCGCGTCCGAGCCATAGACGGCGGCGGCCGGGCCGCGCAGCACCTCCACGCGGTCGATCATGGACAACGGGATCGCCTCCCAGGCGGCTCCGCCCGAGCCCGCCTGCGAATCCACGCGCACGCCGTCTATGTAGACGGCGGTGTAGCGCGTCTCGGCGCCGCGCAGGAACAGGCTGGTGCTGGCACCCGGGCCGCCATTGCGCGCCATCTCTATGCCCGGCAGGCGCGCCAGCACATCGGCCAGGCCAGTGGCGCCGCTTTGCTCTATGGTTTCACGATCGACGACGGACACATCGGCCACGATGTCGGACAGGGGCTGTGCGGTGCGCGTGGCCGTGACCACGACTTCGCTCATGGAAGGGGCGCGCAGGTTCTGCGCCAGCTGCACCCCGCCCTCCCGGGCCTGGGCCGCGCAGGCCAGCATGGCCGCCAGGGCCAGCGTCGAATGGCGCAGACGTGCGCGTGCGGGCGCCACTGCGCACTCGCGAAAAGACGGATTCGTCATAGGAGAGAAAAAACAACTAGTAGCCCATGCCAGCTTCCCCGCCAGCGTTGGGAGACACGGCCGCGCGCGCTTGCACAAGGCAGGCGCGCACAACCACCATGTTGGCCGGTATCCGGGCTGGCGGGGCAGCTTTCATGGCCTTCCCAGGCGCTTGTTCAAGGCGCCCAGTGGCATATGAATGAAAGTGGAGCCGGCATGCGACTCATCCGCTGACCGTTGCGGGGGCAGCGCAGGCTCGGGGTGTGCTTCATGGCGAAGGGCCCCTCCCTGCTTCCCGTTGAACTGCGGCCGTGCGAACCACGGCAGCGAGCACCAACGGGGCGGATTTTACGGGTAAACGCACAGCCCCCCTACAATGCACGGTTCTATGGCCACACCGCAACCCCTCGATCTGATCGCAGAGCGCGTCGAGCGCCTGCTGCTGCGCCACACGGAACTGGAGCGTACCAACGCCCTGCTGGCCGAGCAGGTGACCAACCTGGCCCAGGAGCGCGACTCGCTCAAATCCCGCCTGAACGCCGCGCGCGCGCGCATCGACGCGCTGCTGGAGCGCCTGCCCGAAAACAACCCGTCCAAGGACGCGCCATGAAGCAGATCGAGGTTCAGATCCTGCAACAAAGCTACCTGCTCGCCTGCCCCGAGGGGCACGAGTCGCGCCTGCTGGAGGCCGTCGAGCGCGTGGACACCGCCATGACGCGCATACGCGACGCGGGCAAGGTGCGCGCGCGCGAGCGCATCGCCGTGCTGGCCGCGCTCAACCTGGCCTTCGAGATCGCCGACCGCGAAGCCGCCGACCTGAGCGCCGCGGCCCTGCAGCGCAACGCACCCGCCGACGCCCCTGACGCCACCCCCGCCGCAGCGCAGGAGCAGCACCTGCGGCAGTTGCTGCTGCGCCTGGATCAAGCCCTGGGCGAAGACGGGCGCCTGTCGTAACGAGGGCGCTGCCCGGACGCGCAGCCGCTACAATGAGGGCGTCTGCGGTGCTGCCGGGCTTTATAGTTCCTTGAACCAATGCTCCTTGAGCACGGGCTTGGTACATTGCCTGGTGAGCGTGATCGTCTCGCGTCAGATGAA
>DAIQRN010000360.1:0-3534 GCA_036786185.1 Acidovorax sp.
GCTATGAAAATCGCTCAAGAAATCCGCGCCGGCAACGTCATCATGCACGGCAAGGACCCCATGGTCGTCCTGAAGACCGAATACGCCCGTGGCGGCCGCGGTGCTGCCACCGTGCGCATGAAGCTCAAGAGCCTGATCGGCAACTTCGGCACCGAAAACGTGTTCAAGGCCGACGACAAGATCGACAACGTGATCCTGGACAAGAAGGAGTGCACCTACTCCTACTTCGCCGACCCCATGTACGTGTGCATGGACACCGAGTACAACCAGTACGAAGTCGAAGCCGAAAACATGGGCGACGCACTGAACTACCTGGAAGACGGCATGACGCTGGAAGTGGTGTTCTACGACGGCAAGGCCATCTCGGTCGAACTGCCCACCAGCGTCGAGCGCGAAATCACCTGGACCGAGCCCGCCGTCAAGGGCGACACCTCCGGCAAGGTTCTGAAGCCCGCCAAGATCGGCACCGGCTTCGAAGTCGCCGTGCCGCTGTTTGTGGGCCAGGGCGACAAGATCGAAATCGACACCCGCACCGGCGAATACCGCAAGCGCGTGTAATCCCGCTCCGCTGCGTAAAAAAGGCTTCCCTCGGGAAGCCTTTGTTTTTTATACGCGCTTGACGCGCCTGCGGTAGTCGCCCACGTTGTTGCCGCGGATCTGCGTCTCCTGCGTGCCGTGCACGGCATCCACCCGCCTGTCCGCCTCCATGCCGGTAACCGGCTGGGCGACGACCTCGGTCTCGCGCTCGAAGGCATGCGACTTGTCGGTGTTGCGGTAGTAGCGGTACAGCATCCAGTACAGCCCGGCGGCGCTGGCAGGGCCGAGGGCCAGCAGAAAAAGAACGCCATCGTTATCCATGGGGGTCACCGTCCTATGAACCAGAGTGCCAGACCTTCGACGAAGGTGCCCACGGTGAGCGCGGCGGTGATCAGCTTCCACTGCTGCACCGGCACGCTGCCCATGGTCTCGCCCGTGCGGCCGTTGACCGCGATGTAGTGCAGCATGTGGCTGCCCGGCTCCTGGTACGAGTACAGCCACACCGGCAGGTACATCGCCACCCAGCGCGTGCCGTGCACGTCGAGGCTCTCCTGCTCCCAGCGCACACCCCGGTCGTAGCGGCGCACCGAGCCCTGAACCTGCGCGCGGGCGATGGAGAGCAGCTGGTCTTCCAGACGCGGCTGCAGGTGGTCCACGTCGCGGTCGCGCTTTTCGGAGGTGTAGCCCGCCAGGTACGAGGCGTTCCACTTCACCGCGTTCTTGGTGTCGAACGGCAGGATGGCGTTGATGACGTTGTTGGTGTTGGCCTTGGTGTCCAAGTTGCCGCGCTTGGCGCTGGACTCCATGGTCAGGTCGTCCACCGTGAAGTCCACATGCCGCTGCACCTGGTACACGTCGGCGTCGTAGTAGGTCTTCTGGTCCTTGCCCTCGCCGCGCGTGTAGCGGCGCGTCTCCACCTCGCCGAAGCCGGCCACGTCGGCACTGGCGTTGGCGTCCACCACCATGTAGGGCAGATAGACGCCCAGCACGTTCTCGGGCGTGAATTCTTCCTTGAACGCCTTGAGCGCGAACATCTGGCGCTTGCCCACGAACTGGCGGATGCGCGCCACCGCATCGTCCTTCTTGATGTGGAAGGGCAGCACCGCGTCGGGTACGGCGCCGTTGTCGATCTGCTCGTTGACGCCCAGCACGTGGCGGCACCAGTGACATCGCGCCGTCATCGCGGTGTCGGTGTTGACCACTACCTCGGCGCCGCAGCCGGTGCACTTGTAGGTGCGCAGGCTGGCCGCGTCGGCGCTGATGTCCTTGGCGCCGGAGGCGATCTGCGTGCCCTTGAGCTCGCCGATGCCCTCGCCCAGGCCGAACTCCTCCTCCACGCGCGCCGCCCTCCACTGATGGCGGCAGAACAGGCAGATGAGCTGGTCGGTGCCAGCGCGTTGGCGGATCTCGGTGGAGCCGCACTTGGGACAGTGGTTGAGGCCGTCCTTGAGCTCCTTGGACGCCGTGTCGATGGCAACCGGGTCGGGCGCCTGCAGCTCGTCGCGGATCGGCCCGGGCAGCGTGGCCGGGTCGATGGGGAACTGGCCCGACGACGGGCCCGGGGTGGGCGGCACGTCCTGCGGCGAACCCGGCCCCGTCGGCAAAGGGGGCCGCGTGGTCACAGGCCCAGCGCCTTGGCCTTGACCGCGTCGTAGTCGGCCTGCGTGATCAGGCCGGCGTCGAGCATCTGCTTGGCCTTGGTCAGCTTGGCGATGGGGTCGTCCGCCGCCGGTGCCGCCGCAGCCGGTGCGGGCGCGGGCGCCACGGGCTGCTGCAGGCCCGCCAGCCCGCCCAGGCCGCCGGTGGCGATGCCCATGCCCATGAGCCCGCCCACCCCGGCGTTCTGCCCGGCGGACTGGATGCCCGCCGCCACCGAGGCCTGCAGGTTGGAGTTGCCGCGCCCGCCCGAGAGCGCGTCGGCGCGCTGCACGGTCTTGAGCAGTTCCTTGGTGTTGGCGTCGTACTCGATGGAGACGATGGCCGTCTTGGCGATGACCAGGCCGCGGTCCGAGCGCCACTGGTAGGCGTTCTCGACCACGGCGGACAGGCTCTGCGCGAAGCCCACCGAGTCCTGCTGGATCTTGGTGATGCGGTTGCCCTTGCTCGGGTCGTTGGTGTACAGGCTGAACGCGGGCGCGAGCGAGCCCACGACTTCGTTGAAGAGCTGGCTGGCGGCGGCGTTGTCAATGTCGGTGAAGTCGAAAATCTGCCCGGGCTGCAGGTAGGCGGCCGGCACGAAGTTCTTCACGAACAGGATCGGGTCCTCGATCTTGAGCGTGTAGCTGCCGCGCGTGATGGCGCCAACCTGGGTGTTCAGAAAGCCGTCATCCCAATAAATTTCGGACTGTGTGCCGAAACGGTTGTCCGGAAGCTCCTTCAGCGACACGAAGAACGCAGCCTGCTGCGCGCCCGGCTGGCCACCGAACTTGAAGCGCTCCCAGCTCTGCTTGACGAGCGCATTGACAAAACCGCCGCCGGTGAAGATGGACTGGGAATTGAGGTCGTTCGAGTTCCACTCATAGGCACCCGGCTCGCTGGCAAAGCCGGTAATGGCGCCATCCTGCATCAGCAAAAGGCCATAGCCTTCTGGCACGACGATCTTGGAGCCGTTGGTGATGATGTTGGACGAGCCCTTGGTGTTGGAGCCGCGCCCCGCGTTGGTACCCTGCGGCACGGCCGCAAACAGCGCCGCCGTGGCCGGCAGACCGGCTGGCACGGTGTAGAAATCCTTCCACTGGTCGGCCAAGGTGCCGCCAATAGAGCCCACTGCTGCCTGAATCAGACCCATGTTGCTTTCCTCGTCTAGTTGTGCCGCCCGGATGGTGCGGGCCGCAAAAGCATAAACGAATTCAAGCGGGCATCGCTATCGTTACAGGAGCTGGTTGCGCTTGTCTTTCATTGTTTTCAAAAATAAATCACACTAAAACCGAATGAATTCAAGCGCTAGGGATTCTCTGCACGAATCCACGCCTGATGTGCTTGCAAGGGCCTGAAGCC
>DAIQRN010000361.1:0-3530 GCA_036786185.1 Acidovorax sp.
GCATTCATGCGCTTGCGCACTTCGTACACGCGCTCGATGGGGTTGGCCATGCCAATCGGCAGCACCAGCGGTACCAGGCCAAAGCGGTTGCCCAGCTTCCAGGCCTCCTCCATGGGGCGCAGGTTCACGGGGATCATGGCGCGGATCTCCTGGCCCGTGGGGTCATCGCCCTGGCTGCGCAGGTAGCCGCCGATGGCCCCGGCCACGCAGGACAGCAGCACATCGTTGATGGAGCAGTTCAGCGCCTTGCCGATGGCCTTGACTTCTTCGAGCGGGATCGGCGGGCACCAGGCCACACGTTTGGCGCTACCGGGCCGGCCCTTGAGGCGGGTGGGCGAGTCGTCGGGCATCAACGCCAGCGCGGCCGCATCGCTCACCAGCTGATAGGCCACGCGGGCCATGTCGGCCGTGCCCGAGAGCCCATGCTGCATGGCCTTCTCCGGATCGCCCAGCATTTGCAACGACTTGGCCGCGCTGTCGCCTGCCAGGTCCAGCGCCTTCACGGTGAGGCCGGTGAAGGGCTTGATCAAAGCATCCGCAATCCAGTCCTCGGCGGAGGCGGCTTTCTTGCCCGTTCGCGCCTTGCGTGTGGGGGGCTCCGAGCCGCCATCCACCAGCGACATGGTCACCGAAATGAGGGCGATGCCGTCGGCAATGCAGTGGTGGATGCGCACGATGAGCGCGCTGCCTTGGGCGCCGTCGTCACCCACAAAGTCTTCGATGAGGTGTATCTGCCACAGGGGGCGGCGTGAATCGAGCGGCTGCATGGACAGTTCACCCACGCGGTCTTGCAGCGCGCGCTGCATGCTGTGGCCTTTGCGGCGGGGCAGCTTCTCGCGCAGCACATGCGCAGCGATGTCGAAGTTGCGGTCCTCCACCCAGGTGGCGCCCGCCGCGTCTTCCACCACCCGCTGACGAAAGCGCGGATACTGCAGCAGGCGCTGCTGCACGCGTTCGCACAGCACCTCCCAGGTGATGCCGGGCGACAGGGTCCACACGCCGTTGATCATCATCAGGTTGCTGCTGGAGTCCATGCGCAGCCAGGCCGTATCGACTTTGCTCATGCGCTCGCCAGACAGGCCCAGCATGCCGGTGGCCGCGCGGCGCACGTTTTTCTGGACCACGGTAGCGGCCTTGCGGGCGGCGGGGGGCAGGGCCTGGGCGGCCTTGCGCGCCACCTCAGGGGCTTGGTCGCGCATCGTGCGCAAGGGGTTCTGGCCATTGCCGGGCGCGGCTTTGCTGGGTGCAGGAATACGGGTCACCATCGGATGTACACCTATTGTTTGATTTTTGGGGGCTTGCCTCTATGGATTGAGCGGCCCCGGGCCGTGCTCAGCCCGTAAGATACAACGGAGCAAACCGTTGCCGACACCGTTCTTTCCCTCCCCCCCCCCATACAAACCCAAGGAGCACCGACATGGCCGACCTGAACGCCACCTTCGAAGCCGCTGTGGCCAATTCCAAGAACCTGAGCGAGCGTCCCGACAACGCCACGCTGCTCAAGATCTACGCGCTGTACAAGCAGGCCACCGCTGGCGACAACACCGAGAAGAAGCCCAGCTTCTCCGACATGGTGGGCCGCGCCAAGTGGGACGCCTGGGACAAGCTCAAGGGCACCGAGGCCGACGCCGCCAAGCAGCAGTACATCGACCTGATCACCTCGCTGAGCTGATCGGCACCCGGGGCCATCCCCAGTAAAAAAGGCGACCCAGGTCGCCTTTTTGCATTTCTCCTGTACTGCGCGGTCAGCGGGCCCAGCCCTTGGGCAGCCCCGCCTCGGGCGTCATGCCATAGAGGGGTTCGCCCGGCAGCCCGGCCTGCAGCGGCGCGCGCGCGGCCATCAGCCGCTCCAGGTCCACGCCGGTGGCGATGCCCATGGCCTCGAACATGAACACCAGGTCTTCCGTGACCACGTTGCCCGACGCACCCGGCGCATGCGGGCAGCCGCCCAGGCCGCCCAGCGACGCATCAAAGGTGCGCACCCCCACGTCGTAGGCCGCCAGGCAATTGGCCAGGCCCAGGCCGCGCGTGTTGTGCATGTGGGCCGCACCGGCGCGCGGGCCCAGCTCGGCGCGCAAACGTGTGAAAAGACGGCGCACCTGCGCCGGGTTGGCCATGCCGGTGGTGTCCGACAGGCCCACCTCGTCCGCGCCTGCCTCGGCACACAGGCCGGCGAGCCAGATCACATCGTCCTCGGGCACCGCGCCCTGCAGCGTGCAGCCAAAGGCGGTGGACAAGCCCACCTCCACCAGCCTGTCGGGCGCCTGCGCATCGCGCAGTTGGGCCACGGCGCGCACCTCGTCCACCATGGCCTCGCGCGTCTTGCGCACATTGGCCAGTGAATGCGCGGCGCTGGCCGACACCGGCAGCGTGACCTTGTGCACGCCGCAGGCCAGGGCCGCCTCGGCGCCGCGCAGGTTGGGCGCCAGCGCCATCACGGTGACGCCGGGGTGGGTGAGGGCGTGGCGCACCACCTCGGCCACGTCGGCCATCTGGGGCAGCAGGCGCGCGGGCACGAAGGAGCCCACCTCGATCTCGCGCAGGCCGGCCGCCACCAGCGCATCGATCCAGCGCAGCTTGGCAGCGGTGGGCATGGTGGCCTGTACCGACTGCAGGCCGTCGCGCGGGCCCACTTCGCTGATGAGAATGTCCGCATGTTTCATGGCGGCGAGGATAGCGTGCGGCCACCCGTCTCCTCATGAGTTGAGCAAAGTGCCAGACAGCCATGCCATAGCGACAAAAGCTTCAGCAATATGCGGCAGTTTGGGCGATTCCCTTTGCGCCGGGGCTTCGGGACACTGCAGGCACCCCTTTCGGAGACAAGCCAGATGCATTCCCCCCAGCCCACTTCCACCCTCTACCTCAGCGCGCCCGACGTCATCGAACTGGTGCGGCGCCGGGGCGTTGAGTCCTGCCTGCGTGGCATGGCCGACTACCTCCACGCCGACTTTCTGCGCTGGGGCGCGTTCGACAAGTCGGCGCGCGTGGCCAGCCATTCGCGCGACGGCGTGATCGAGCTCATGCCCATTGCCGACGGGCAGACCTATGCCTTCAAGTACGTCAACGGCCACCCCAGGAACACGCGCTGGGGCCTGCCCACCGTGATGGCCTTTGGCGTGCTGGCCGACGTGGCCACCGGCGCGCCGCTGCTGCTGAGTGAGCTGACGCTGACCACCGCCCTGCGCACGGCCGCCATGTCGGCCCTGGCCGCCCGCGCCCTGGCCCGCCCCGGCGCGCGGACCATGGCGCTGATCGGCAATGGCGCGCAAAGCGAGTTCCAGGCGCTGGCCTTTCACCACCTGCTGGGCATCACCACGCTGCGGCTGTTCGACACCGACCCGGCCGCCACCGCCAAGCTGCAGTCCAATCTGCAGGGCACGGGCCTGCGCACCGTGGCCTGCACCAGCACCGCCGAGGCCGTGTGCGGCGCCGACATCGTGACCACGGTGACGGCCGACAAGACCAACGCCACCATCCTCACACCCGACCTGCTGGCGCCTGGCATGCACATCAATGCCGTGGGCGGCGAC
>DAIQRN010000362.1:0-3530 GCA_036786185.1 Acidovorax sp.
GATCATCAGCACGTCGGTGACGAAGTCGAGCGCATGCAGCGACAGGAAGACGTTGATGCGGTCGGTCTCCGACCCGATGCGCGCCATCAGGTCGCCCGTGCGCTTGCCGCCAAAGTAGTCGAGCGACAGGCGCAGCAGGTGTTCGTATGTGGTGGTGCGCAGGTCGGCACCGATGCGCTCGGACACCAGCGCAAGGATGTAGGTGCGCGCCCAGCTCAAGCCCCAGGCCAGCAGCGCCGACAGCAGCAGCCCGCCCAGGTAGAGCAACACCAGCATCGGGTCGATCTGCTTGCCGTTCTGGAACGGGATCAGGATGTCGTCCATCAGCGGGATGGTGAGGTAGGGCGGAACCAGCGTTGCGGCCGTGGACGCCAGCGTGAGCGCGAAACCGGCCGCCAATTGCTTGCGGTAGGGCCGGGCAAACCGCCACAGGCGCAGCAGCACCCACGTGGAGGTCTGGGGCGGCTGCGCACGTGCGCAGGCGGGGCATTCGTCGGTGTCGGGCGGCAGGGGCGTGTGGCAGGTGGGGCAGGCGGGCTCTTCGGCCTCGTCGTCGGCGCCGCTCTCGCCCCGCGCAATTTGCTGCTCAAACCGTTGCACCAGGCGCAGGGCCTGCGCATGGTGGGCCAACGTGAAGCGCCACAGGGCCAGCCGCTCGTGGGTGGAATGCAATTCGAGCGAACCCACGCCCCCGTGGTCGTGCAAGCGCAAAGCCAGGTCGTCGCCCAGGGGCCAACTGCGCCAGGCCGTAGCGCCCGGGTCGCAGGCCAGCAGCCGCCCGGACGTCACCACCACCCAGCCCGTCGCAAACCGCAGTGACGTGCTCAGGTCAACCTGTAACGCCGCCAGCACGTTCTCTTGAGGAGCGAGCATGGCCCGCAAATCGGCCCCCACCGGGCCAGAAAAGACACCCGAGGCGTCCACAGAATGGTGATGTTGCATTTTTGGTTGGTATTTCCGTCACCGGCGGCCTGTGCAGGCTGCTCTCGCGAAAGCGGGAATTCTCCCCGATACTGCGCGCCACGGTGCGACGGCATCCTCTTGTAACGCCTGCAGCCGCCATTTGGCTGACACTGCGTACAGGCCCCGGACTGGCGCACAATCATCGTCCAACCAAGTCCCCCATTTCCCGCAACGCCCTCACAGGGCAGGCAAACACCCGCTGCAATCCATGGCGAAACTCAACGACATCCAACTGCTTCGCATCAACTACCTGCGTGGCCCCAATATCTGGACCTACCGGCCGGTCCTGGAAGTCTGGCTGGACCTGGGGGCGCTGGAGGACTTCCCCTCCAACACCCTCCCCGGCTTCAATGACCGCCTCACCGCTTGGCTGCCCGCGCTGATCGAGCACCACTGCGGCGTGGGTGAGCGCGGTGGTTTTCTGCAGCGCCTGCAGGAAGGCACCTGGTGCGGCCATGTGCTGGAGCACATCGTCATCGAGCTCCTGAACCTGGCGGGCATGCCCACCGGTTTTGGCCAAACCCGCAGCACCAGCCAGCGCGGCGTGTACCGCATGGTGTTCCGGGCCCGCGACGAAAGCGTGGCCCGCGTGGCGCTGGCCCAGGGCCACGCGCTGATCATGGCCGCCATCAACGACGAGCCCTTTGACGTGGCCGCCGCCGTGGCCCGCGTGCGCACCGAGGTGGACGACCAGTACCTCGGCCCCAGCACGGCCTGCATCGTCACCGCCGCGTCCGACCGCGGCATCCCGCACATCCGCCTGAACGATGGCAACCTGGTGCAACTGGGCTACGGCGCCAGCCAGCGCCGCATCTGGACGGCCGAGACCGAATTCACCAGCGCCATCGCCGAAGGCATCGCCAGCGACAAGGACCTGACCAAGAGCCTGCTCAAAGCCTGCGGCGTACCCATCCCCGAGGGCCAGGTGGTCAACAGCCCCGAAGAAGCCTGGGAAGCCGCCCAGGACATCGGCCTGCCCGTGGTGGTCAAGCCCTCCGACGGCAACCATGGCCGGGGCGTGACGCTGGATTTACACAAGCAGGCGGACATCGAAGCCGCCTACCACGTGGCCTACCCCGAGGGCAGCGACGTGATGGTCGAGCGCTTCATCCCCGGCGACGAGCACCGCATTCTGGTGGTCGGCGGCAAGGTGGTGGCCGCCGCGCGCGGCGAGGTGGTCAGCATCACTGGCAACGGCCGCTCCACCGTCAAGGAACTCATCGACACCCAGCTCAACTCCGACCCCCGCCGGGGCTATGAAGAGGAGTACCCGCTGGAGATCATCGACCTGGCGACCGACTCCAAGGTACAGCTGGAGCTCAAGCGCCAGGACCTGGGCGCCGACTCCGTGCCCGCCGCGGGTCGCCAAGTGGTGGTGCAACGCAACGGCAACGTGGCCGTGGACTGCACGGACGACGTACACCCCGAGGTGGCCTACATCGCCCAGTTGGCCGCCAAGGTCGTGGGCCTCGATATTGCGGGCATCGACATGGTGGCGCGCGATATCTCCAAGCCCCTGCACACCCAGGGCGGCGCCATCGTCGAGGTGAACGCCGGCCCCGGCCTGCTCATGCACCTCAAGCCCGCCGAGGGCGCGCCGCGCCCCGTGGGCCAGGCCATTGCCGAGCACCTTTTTCCGACGGACGACGATGCCAGCCAGGCCGGACGCATCCCCCTGGTGGGCGTTGCAGGCACGCGCAGCACATCGACCATCACGCGCCTGGTGGGCTGGCTGCTGCACCTGAGCGGGCGCCACACGGGCCTGGCCTGCAGCGAAGGCCTGTTCCTGGACCGCCGCTGTGTGGAAGCCACCGACTGCGCCCACTGGGAGGCCGCCCACCGCCTGCTGATGAACAAGACGGTGCAGGCCGCCGTGATCGAAAGCAACGCCCGCACCATCCTGCGCGACGGCCTAGCCTACGACCGCTGCCAGGTGGGCGTGGTGACCGACATGGACGGCGCAGAAACGCTGGCCGAGTTCGACGTTCATGAGCAGGACCAAATGACCAAGGTGATGCGCACCCAGGTGGATGTGGTGCTCGCCGAAGGCGCCTCCGTGCTCAACGCCGCCATCACGCAAGTGGCCGACCTGGCCCCGCTGTCCGACGGTGCCGTGGTGCTGTATGCGCAGGATGCCACCCTGCCCGCCATCGTGGAGCACCGCGCCACCGACAACGGCCGCGCCGTCATCGTGAAGAACGGCCGCGTGGTGCTCGCCACGGGCAGCGCCGAGCATGTGCTCGGTTCGCTGGCGGACCTGACCTTCGGCCGCAACGCCGTGGTGCCCGACACCGATGCCCTGCTGGCCGCCGTGGGCGCCGCCTGGGCCCTGGACATTGCCCCCGACCTGATCGGCGCGGGCATCAAGACCTTTGAGCCCGAACTGCCAGCCGCCACCGGCCTGCGTTCGTGAAGCGCCCCACGCTCTTGCTTTGACTCCCCACTGCCCACGACCTGAACGGGGCCACCGCGCCCCGATGGACCACTGAAAGAGAATTCTCCATGGATGTATCCCGCACCCGGGCCCTGCGTGGCCCCAACCTCTGGAGCCGCCACATGGCCATCGA
>DAIQRN010000363.1:0-3525 GCA_036786185.1 Acidovorax sp.
CAGCAGTTGCTCCACGCCCAGCGCCTGGGCGATGGGCGTGGTCACGAACTCGTTGGTGGCGGTGACGATCAGCACCTCGTCACCCGCCGCCTGGTGCTGGCGGATCAGGTCGAGCGCCTGGGGCTTGATGGCGGGGGTGATGACCTCGCGCATGAACTGCTGGTGCGCCGCGGCTGCGGCCTCAGGCCCGCGCAGGCGCACGGCCTCGGTGGCAAAGCGCACGTAGTCGTGCACGTTGAGCGTGCCTGCCTGGTAGTGGGCATAGAACTCGTCGTTGCGGCGCGCGAACTCCACCGGGTCGTTCCAGCCGATGCGGATGGTGAACTCGCCCCACTCGTAATCGGAGTCGAGGGGTAGCAGCGTGTGGTCGAGGTCGAACAGAGCCAGCCGGGGACGTTGTACCGGGGTATCAGTCATTCAGAAGCGAGCATGGTCTTGAGCAGCGGGATGGTGATGGCGCGCTGGGTGCGCAGGGCAAAGCCGTCGAGCTGGTCGAGCAGCTGCATCAGGCTGCCCAGGTCGCGCGAGAAGCGGTTGAGCATGTAGTCCATCACGTCGTCAGAGAGGAACACGCCGCGCGCATCGGCCTCCTGGCGCAGCACGGAGCGGCGCTCGGTCTCGCCCAGCAGCTGCAGCTGAAACACATGGCCCCAGCCCAGGCGGCTGCGCAGGTCGTCGCGCAGGGGCAGGTCGGCCGGGGGCAGCTGGCCCGCAGCCAGCACCCAGCGCGGGCTGCCGCTGGCGGGGCTGATGGCGTTGACGAACCAGTTGAAGGCGGTGGCCTGCTGGGCGGTGCTGTACAGGTGCACGTCGTCCAGAACGATGGCCGCCCAGCCTTCGTCGAAATCCGGGGGATCGGCCACCGAAGGGTCGAGCCAGCCCACGCTGTCGCCCCGCTCGCGCAGGGACTGGCGCACGGCCCGCAGCAGGTGCGTCTTGCCGCTGCCGGGCTCGCCCCACAGGTAGGTGGGCACGGGCGAGCGGGTGGCCTGGCGGCTGCCGTCGCCCGCCGCCAGGCGCAGGTGCTGCAAGGCAGCTTCGTTGGGGCCGGCAAAGAAGCGGGCCAGGGTGGGCCCGGTGGCCAGGCCGATGTCCAGTGCCAACTGCTTCATGCGCGGCGCACGGGCAGGCCCGTGGCAATGGGTGCAGGAGCATCGGACAGGGGCAGGTGCGGCAACAGCATCACAAACAGAGGAAGGTGGAAGGCATCCGGCCGTAGGTGGCTGCGGACCGGATGCCACGCGGGTGGAGGCCAGGCACACTTTAAAAGGAGAGCACCCAACCATTGGCAATGCAGGCGATTTTAGTCTCCCGCCGGGCAAGCCGCCTGCACACGGGCCCAGCGCCTGCGCGTGACGCCCGCACCGCGCCCATGCCACGCCAAAGCCCCCGCCCCGACAGGGCCGGGAATCCCGGGCGGGCCGTGCCCCTTAAAATCCCCGGATTCCAGCCCGCCTGGCGGGCCTACCAGCACCAAAGCACCCCTTCCATGAGCTCCTCTGCCCCTTCCACCCCCATCTCCTACAAAGACGCCGGCGTTGACATCGACGCAGGCGACGCGCTGGTCGAGCGCATCAAGCCGCTGGCCAAAAAGACGATGCGCGAGGGCGTGATGGCGGGCATTGGCGGTTTTGGCGCCCTCTTTGAGGTGCCCAAGCGCTACAAGGAGCCCGTTCTCGTCTCGGGCACCGACGGCGTGGGCACCAAGCTCAAACTGGCGTTTGAGTGGAACATGCACGACACCGTGGGCATCGACCTGGTGGCCATGAGCGTGAACGACGTGCTGGTGCAGGGCGCCGAGCCGCTGTTCTTCCTGGACTACTTCGCCTGCGGCAAGCTCGACGTGGACACGGCCGCGGCCGTGGTGGGCGGCATTGCCAAGGGCTGCGAGCTGTCGGGCTGCGCGCTGATCGGCGGCGAAACCGCTGAAATGCCCGGCATGTACCCGGCGGGCGAATACGACCTGGCCGGTTTTGCCGTGGGCGCGGTCGAAAAATCCAAGATCCTGAGCGGCAAGGACGTGAAGCCCGGCGATGTGGTGCTGGGCCTGGCTTCGAGCGGCGTGCACTCCAACGGTTTCAGCTTGGTGCGCAAGTGCATCGAGCGCGCGGGCGCCAGCGCCCCCGCCACGCTGGATGGCAAGCCCTTCAAGCAGGCCGTCATGGAACCCACCCGCCTGTACGTGAAGAACGTGCTGGCCGCGCTGGCAGCACACCCCATCAAGGCCCTGGCCCACATCACCGGCGGCGGCCTGCTCGAAAACATCCCCCGCGTGCTGCCCGAAGGCACGGCCGCGCACCTGACCAAGGGCAGCTGGCCCCAGACCGAGCTGTTTGCCTGGCTGCAGAAGACCGCCGGCATCGACGACATCGAGATGAACCGTACCTTCAACAACGGCATCGGCATGGTGGTGGTGGTGGATGCGGCAAACGCTGAAGCCACGGCCGCCACGCTGCGCGCCGCGGGCGAGCAGGTGTACGCCATCGGCGCCATTGCCGCCCGTGGCGACGGCGCCGCCGTGACCGTCGCCTGACAAAGTGGCCGACCGCCCCGCCGCTCTGCCACCCCGCCCCGCCAGCCGGGGCATCGTGGCGGCCAGCTACCTGCTGATGGCCGGTATGCTGCTGCTGGTGATGTGGCGCGGTCTGCTGCCGGGCCTGCTGTGTGTGTGCCTGGGCTTTCTGGTCACGCGCGCCTTCACACGCTGGCTGACGGCTGGCATGGGCCGCCTGCAGCGCCGGGGTACGCCCACCCCCCGCGCCATGCGCGCCGCACAGGTGGTGGCAGCGGCCCTGGTCATGCTGGCGCCGCTGGTGCTGCTGGCGATCGGGCTCACGCATTCGCGCGGCTACATGGTCAGCGCGCCGCAGCAGTACCAGGAGCTCCTCAACTACATGGCCCGCACCGTGCTGGAGCTGCGCCTGAAACTGCCCGCCGACATGGCCACGCACCTCCCCGAAGGCGCCGCGGAGATCCAGCGCCTCATCGCCAACTACCTGGGCGCCAAGGCCGGGGCGCTGGCCATGGCCGGGCGCGCCTGGCTGGCGGGCCTGCTGTTTGCCTACGTGGGCCTGCTGATCGGCGCGCTGGCCGCCGTGCGCGCCCGCACCCTGGCGCACGGGCCGCTGGCCCAGCAGCTGCAGCAGCGCATCACCCTGTTTGGCGAGGCCTTCCGCCAGATCGTGGCGGCCCAGTTCTGGATCGCCACATTCAACACGCTGCTGACCGCGCTGTTTTTGCTGTTCGTGCTGCCACTGTGGGATCTGGAACTGCCCTACACGCCGATGCTGATCACCTTCACCTTTGTTGCCGGGCTGGTGCCCATTGTGGGCAACCTGGTGTGCAACGTGGTGATCACCATCGTGGGACTGTCGGTATCACCCCTGGCCGCCGCTGCCTGCCTGGGCTTTCTGATCCTCATCCACAAGGCCGAATACCTGATCAACGCCAAGGTAGTGGGCCGCCGCACACAGATGGGCGTGTGGGAACTGCTGGCGGTCATGTTCGCGGCCGAGGCCGTGTTTG
>DAIQRN010000364.1:0-3514 GCA_036786185.1 Acidovorax sp.
TCAGGGCCTGCGCGGCCTGGTACTTCAGGTCGGCGCTGTCGATGAAATGCTGTTGAATGCGTTGTTCAAGCATGAGGGCCTGATGATAACCGCCGCGTGTTACAGCTTTTGTAGCAAACCGTTGCCCACTGGATTGCGCTGGCGGCGTGTTGCACTATGACGCATCAAAGGCGGCCTGCAGCCATTGCACCCCGCCGCCTTCCACCAGCACCACGTCAAAGCGGCAGGGCGGCGGCGAAGGCAGGCGCAACAGATAGTGCCGCGCCGCATACACGATGCGCTGCTGCTTGGCGGCGCTGATGCTGCCCCCCGCGCCGCCAAAGGCGCCGCTGGCGCGGGCCCGCACCTCCACAAACACCAGCGTGCCGTCCCGCTCGCGCATCACCAGGTCGATCTCGCCACCGCCGCGCCCAGGCGTCCGATAATTGCGCACCACCAGGCGCAGGCCCGCGGCCTGCAGATGGGCCAGGGCGCTGTCCTCGGCGGCATTGCCGCGATCCCGCGTGGTGGGGGTTGTGACCGCCCGGCCGGGCGCGCCCTGCGGCGGCTTTTTTGCAAGGAATTTCATTGAGCGCTTCTTTCGCTTCAGCCCTGAGCGCCGCGCGCGACGCCGCAGCTGCGCAGCATTATCCGCAGGGCACCCTGTACGTGGTGGCCACGCCCATCGGCAACCTGGCGGACATCACGCTGCGCGCCCTGCACGTGCTGCAGCTGGCGGATGCCGTGGCCTGCGAGGACACGCGCCACACGCAGTCGCTGCTGCGCGCCTACGGCATCGACAAAGCCTCTGCACAGCTGCTGGCCGTGCACCAGCACAACGAGGCCGAGGCCGCCCAGACCGTGGTGCAGCGGTTGCAGCAGGGCCAGCGCGTGGCCTACGTGAGCGACGCGGGCACCCCCGGCGTGAGCGACCCGGGCGCGCGCCTGGTGGCGGCCGTGCAGGGCGCAGGGCTGCGCGCCGTGCCGCTGCCGGGCGCCAGCAGCATCACCACCGCATTGAGCGCAGCGGGCGCCGTGGCGCACAGCGGCGAACAGGGTGGCTTCGTGTTTGCGGGCTTTCTGCCCGTGAAAAATGCCGAGCGCGCAACGGTCATCCAAAAGCAATTGGCGAGCGAGCCCCGCTGCGTCATTTTGCTGGAGGCCCCGCACCGCATCGGCGAGCTGGCCCTGGCCCTGGCCGTACTGGGCGACCGCCCCGTCACCCTGGCACGCGAGCTGACCAAACAGTTCGAGGAAATCACCACCCAGCCCGCCCAGACGCTGGCCGCCTGGCTGGGCGCCGCCCCGCAGCGCTCACGCGGCGAATTCGTGGTGCTGCTGCACCCCGTGCCCGTGGCCAGCGATGACGCGGACCCATTGCGCGTGCTGCGCCTGCTGGTGCAGGAGCTGCCCCTGAAGACCGCCGTACGGCTGACCGCCGACATCACGGGCGCGCCACGCAACGTGCTGTACGACACCGCGCTGGCGTGGAAGCGCAGCGAAGCGGCGGGCAATGATGAGAGCGCTGAGGCGGGCGATTGAAGGTCCGCAGAATTTAAGTCAAATCGGCCTCTAGCGCTTTATGGTCAAGCGTCAAAAGCTATACATTTAATAGCAAACCACGAGACACTACCGCGAAACCGCCAGGCCCGCAGCCACCCCGCCGAAGAGGTCGCCCTCCACCTGCGGCGTGTCGGGAAACGCGGCTTGCAGCGCCTGCCGCAGCGGCCGCAGTGCCGACGAGCCACCGGTCAGGTAAATGGCGTCCAGCCCCTGCAGGCCCAGGCCCGCCTGCTGCACGCAGGCGCGCGCGCAGGCCACCACCTGGGCCAGGGGCTGCGCCAGAGACTGTGACAAGCCCTGCGGCGTGACGGCGGCGTGCAAGCCGGCGTCGATCCAGTCGAGCGGCATGGGTGCATCCGCGTCGGCCAGCGACGCTGCGATCTTGGCCTGCTCGACCGTGTTGGCCAGGCGATGCCCCAGGCGCTGCTCCAGCACACGCATCAACCGCCCGTGCAGGCGCTGGTCCGTGTAGTCGGTGCGCAGGTTCTGCGCTTCGCGCAGGGCCTTGGGCGCGTACAGCCACTGGATCAGGTGCCGGGTGGACAGGTCGAAAAACACCCGACTGGGCACCTCCCGCCCCGATGGGCCCGTGTGGCGAAACCCGAGCAAGGGCATCAGCAGATCCAGGCTGAGGCGGCGGTCAAAGTCCGTGCCACCCACATGCACGCCCGTGGTGGCCAGCACATCGTCGGCACGCCCGCTGCGCGCCAAGCGCTCCGGCCCCAACCGCACCACGGTGAAGTCGGACGTGCCCCCGCCAATGTCCACCACCAGCACCAGCGCCTCGTGCGCTATGCGCTGTTCGTAGTCCAGCGCAGCGGCAATCGGCTCCAACTGGAACGACACCTCGGCAAAGCCCGCCGCCAGGGCCGCCTGGCGCAAGGCGTCTTCGGCCTGCCGGTCACGCACCGGGTCGTCATCCACAAAATGCACCGGCCGCCCCATCACCACCCGCGCAGGCATGCCGCCCAGGTCATCGCAGGCCCGCTGCACCAGCATGCGCAAGAACTGGCTGATGATGTCCTGGTAGCTCACCAGCTTGTCATGCACCACGGTCTTGTCCTGCAGCAGCGCACTGCCCAACAGGCTCTTGAGCGAGCGCATCAGCCGCCCCTCGGTACCCGCCAGATACTGCGCCACCGCATCCCGCCCGAAATGCGTCCGGTGGTCCTCGCCATTGAAGAACAGCGCCGTGGGCAGCGTGCGCGCAACCCCCTCCAGCGTCACCATGCGCGCAGGCCCCACCCCTTGGCGTACCGCCATGGCGGAGTTGGAAGTGCCAAAGTCGATACCAAGGGTGGTGTCCCGCAGGAGATGCATGTTGGAGGCCACGGTGCGTAAAAAAGGGGCAGACCGCGCAACGCGCGGGAAGGACGCTGCGGCACGGGGGTTGCTGAAGCGCCGCAGGCAATTGAAAAAGCCCTTGATTCTTGCAAATCAAGGGCTTTGTTTTGGTGGTGGAGTTCCCCGCTAGAGGAAACCTTCCTGCCTCACGGGCATTGCCACCGTCGGCGTGATTCTACTCTGGGCGCGCATCCGAGGGAGAACCGGACACCCACGCGCATTTCCTCGCCGCCGAAGGCAACGAACGGTCTGCGGATCGATTCCCAATCGGACACCGAATTCAGCATCTGCCCCATTCCCGAGACAGTGGGGCTTCGGCATGCCACACCTCGACGCCAAGATCCCCGGCTGCCCGCTCGGAGCAAGTGCCCTCTGGGGCTGGAAAAGCGGGTGAAGGCTCGCGCCAGAGACACGCTGACCTGCGTTGGCGTCGCTGAGGCGTTGACCATGCGCTCGCCAGCATCGCGGGGTCAGTGAACGGCCATGTCCGTGAAGGATGCCCGCCAATCTGGACAGGAATGTCGAAGTCTTGAAAATTCTGTACTACTATGTAACGGTTTGACAGAAACTGGGCGTCACCATGCCGACAAGCAACGACGAGGGCGAAATCCTCACCCTCAAGCAGGTC
>DAIQRN010000365.1:0-3507 GCA_036786185.1 Acidovorax sp.
ACGTCGAAGCGGGTGCGGGCCTGCCGCACGCGCTCGCCGGCGCGGTGCACCAGCTGGCGGCAGGCGGCCTCGGTCTTGGCGAGCTGTGCGGCGATCTCGGCGTAGTCGTAGTCGAACACCTGTCGTAGCAGGAAGGCCGCGCGCTCCTCGGGGCCCAGGCGCTCCAGCACGTACAGGAAGGCCACCGAGAGCTCGCCGGCCAGCTCGGCCGCAGACTCGGGCGTGCGCTCGTCCGGCAGCCCCTCCACCAGCGGCTCGGGCAGCCACCAGCCCACGTAGGCCGCGCGCTCGGCCTGGGCGGCGCGCAGTCGGTCGATGGACAGGCGCGTGACGATGGTCACCAGCCAGGCCTCGGCCGACTGCAGGGTGCTGGCGTCGGTGCGGCTCCAGCGCAGCCAGGCGTCCTGCAGCACGTCCTCGGCATCGGCCCGCACGCCCAGCATGCGGTAGGCAATGCCAAAGAGGCGAGGGCGCAGGGGGGTGAAGGGGTCGGTGGTGGGTGGCAGGGGCATGGCAGGCGCAAGCATAGTCGGGGGACACACCCTAGACGTGCCGCCCGCCTGCCGTGTGACACCCGGCCCCTGCGCTCCCCTGAGCTCAGGGCCGGGTCAGCGCCTCCAGCCGCTGCAGGTACTGCAGGGCGTGGCTTTGGCTGTCGCCGCACATCTCTACCGACGGCATCAGCCCGGCGCAAACGGCGGGGCGCTCGGGCTGGCCGAAGATGCGGCAGCGCGCGTCATCGCCCAGCTGAACGCAGCGCACGCCCGCCGGTTTGCCCAGCGGCATGCCCGGAATGGGCGAGCTGATGGAGGGGGCGGTGCAGCAGGCGCCGCAGCCGGGGCGGCAGTTCATGGGTGGTTGCTATGCCTGGTATAGCTGCCCGCGCTTGCTGGATAAGCGCTGGAGCCTGTTTTTGCTTAAATTCCGTTACCGTGCAGGCGGCTGGACGCCCACAGCACCTGGTCCACCACGGCGCGCACGCGGTCGCGGTGGGCGGGCTGGACGAGGGCGCCGCTGTCGTCAAACGCGCTGCCCGCCGAGCCCAGGGCAAAGGCCTTGGGCGCCAGCCAGCATTCCAGGTTGATCAGCAGGGGCGCCAGGTGGCTTTGCGAGCGCAGGCCGCCCAGCGCGCCGGGCGAGGCGCTGAGCATGCCCACGACTTTGCCGCGAAAACTCTTGCCGCCGTCTTGCCAGTCAGGGTTGCCCTTGACGGGGCTGGAGGCCCAGTCGATGGTGTTCTTGAGCAGGGCGGTGTAGCTGCCGTTGTACTCGGGCGAGCAGATGATCCAGGCGGGGTGTTGCCAGAGGATTTCCTTGAGGCGGATCACGTCGGCGGGCGTGCCCTGGGCTTCGAGGTCGGCGTTGTACAGCGGGATGTCGAAGTCGGACAGCTCCATCAGCGTGACGCTGGCCCCCGCATCGCGCGCGATGGCGGCGGTGGCGTGGGCCAGCTTGCGGTTGAAGGACTGCTGCCGCGTGCTGCCAGCAAAGACGAGGAGGGAGGGGGGGGTGGTGTTGGGCATGGTGCCTGCGATTGAATCACAGGCGCGCGGCAGGAATCCTGCAAGCGGGGGCAGGTGACGGGATTCCGGGTGCTGCGTTCAAGGGGCGGTGTGCCTGGCACCAAGGCGTACCACCAGCGTGCCCAGCGCCACCACAAAGCAACCCAGGCTGAGCCACGCGCGCCACAGGTTGGCGGCATTCCACCGGTCGCGCACCTGGGTCCAGTCGGCGGGCAGGGCCTGGGGGTTCCAGGCTTCGGTGGTGTAGTTGAGTGGCAGGTTGACTTGGTGGGTGAAGGCAATGATGCCCAGTAGATAGGCCACGCCGACCAGGGCCAGCAGGCGCCACCACAGTGCGCGGTGGTCCCGCCAGACCGTGGCCAGGGTCAGAGCGCACCACAGCGGCGGACCAAAGAACATCGCAAAGAACAGGGCATGCCGCACGTTGCGGTTGAAGGCGGACTGCACGGTGGCGTAGGTGGCACCATCCATCTGCAGCATGGCCAGGTTGACGTTGGCGCTGTAGGTGCCGAAAAACCCGGCCATGAGGCCCAGCCAGAGCACAGCGAGGGTATGGGGGATCACGGCGAGCGGGGCGGGCGTGGGGTGGGCACGTAGGGCAGTTGTCATGGGTGCGGGCATTTGGTGAGATGCCCGCAGTCTGCCGATGAGCCGCCCCCAGCGCCTTACCCTTTGATAAGCCCCATCTCACTGCGCAGGCGTGAGAGCGACACATCGGTCACGCCGAGATACGAGGCCAGATGCTTGAGTGCGATGCGTTCGGCCCATTGCGGGTGCTGCTCCAGCAAACGGGCGTAGCGCTGGCGGGCGCTGAGCAGTAGGAACTCCTGTTCGCGCTGCATCTTGTCGTCGAGCAGTGCGCCCAGTACCCGGTGCTCCAGGGCGGCCCATGCAGCCCATTCGGCTGAAGGCAGTGGCGCGTGCGGGTCGGCGGGCAACGGCAGCGCCCACACCACACTGTCTTCTAGTGGTTCCACGTGAAACATCACTGGCTGCTGGCGCAGTGTGGGGGTGATGGGCCAGCACAGGGCGCCGTCCAGAAAGAAGTTCTTGTTGGACTCGGCCCCGTCGCGGTCCAGGTAGTACAGCCGCAGCGCGCCGCGCTCCACCCACCACAGGTGCCGCCAGTGTTCGCCAGCGCGCAGCAGGGGCTGGCCGCGTTTCAGCAGGTGCCGCTCGGCGTGTGCCCACCAGGTCTGCACGGCTGTCGGTGGCGGGCCGAGCACCTGGGTCAGGAAGAGGGTGAGGGGCGTAGAAACAGACACGGTCTGCACAAAGTGGGAAAATCGCGGGTTGCCTGCTGGGGCGCTGGGCGCGCCCGCCACCAGCGGGGTCGGTGTGCGGCGCCTTTGACAGGGCACCCTGGTGCACCGGGTGTTTTGATTATCGGGCCCACCAGGCCCCGGAGTGTTCCCCATGTTGTACCCCCAGGAATTTGATGTGATCGTTGTCGGCGGTGGCCATGCCGGCACCGAGGCCGCGCTGGCCGCCGCGCGCATGGGGCAAAAGACCTTGCTGTTGACCCATAACATCGAGACGCTGGGCCAGATGAGCTGCAACCCCAGCATTGGCGGCATCGGCAAGGGCCACCTGGTGAAAGAGGTGGATGCGCTGGGCGGCGCCATGGCGCTTGCCACTGACGAGGGCGGCATCCAGTTCCGCATTCTCAACAGCAGCAAGGGCCCTGCTGTGCGCGCCACGCGGGCGCAGGCCGACCGCATCCTCTACAAGGCCGCCATCCGCCGCATGCTGGAGAACCAGCCCAACCTCTGGCTGTTCCAGCAGGCGGTGGACGACCTGATGGTGGAGGGCGACCGCGTGGTGGGCGCGGTCACGCAGGTGGGCATCCGCTTCCGCAGCCGCACGGTGGTGCTGACGGCGGGCACCTTCCTGGACGGCAAGATCCACGTGGGCCTGAACAACTACGCTGCGGGCCGGGCAGGGGACCCGCCGGCGGTGTCGCTGTCGGCGCGCCTCAAGGAGC
>DAIQRN010000366.1:0-3506 GCA_036786185.1 Acidovorax sp.
CGGCGGCCCAGGCCCGACGAGATGTTGAGCACCTTGCGCGGCACCGTCCAGGCGTCCGTCGCCCCCAGGAAGGCGGCGGTGAGCTGCATGGGTGCCTCCAGCCCCACGCGCAGCGCGCGGGCCAGGTCGCCGGCGTCGCTGGCCGACAGCGGCGCGATGCGCGGAATCACGCCCGCGTTGTTGATGAGGGTGGCGCTGGCAAAGGCGTTGGAGGGCAGCGCGGCCAGCCAGGTCTGCAGGCGCTGGGCCGCCGAGGCACCGTCGGCCAGGTCCAGCGTCCACTGTTCCAGTGCGCCGCCTGCGGGGGCGGTGAGCGCGGGGTTGGGGTTGCGGGCGATGCTGATAAGGGTGTGGCCCGGCTGCAGCAGTTGCTGCGCCATGGCAAGGCCCATGCCGCGCGAGCCGCCGGTGAGGATGGTGAGGTGCTTGGTCATGGGGCTATGTTAGTCAGTCTGGCAGGAGAAATATTTGCTACTAAATAAATAGCTGGTTGCGCTTGGCGGATAAGCGCTAGAGGCCGATTTCTTTAAAAATCAGCCGCCCACTCCCAATCCATGCGCTCGCCGGTCACCGGGTGCGCCAACCCCAGCGCGCAGGCGTGCAGCAGCAGCCGGGGTGCCTGCGCCTGTGTGGCCGCGTCGGCATAGAGCGCGTCGCCCAGGATGGGGTGGCCGATGGCTGACAGGTGCAGCCGCAGCTGGTGGGTGCGGCCGGTGATGGGCTCCAGCGCGACGCGGGTGGTGCGGGCCGCTGCATCGTGGGCCAGCACCCGCCAGCGGGTCTGGCTGGGTTTGCCGGTGGCGTGGTCGATGACGCGCAGGGGGCGGCGGGGCCAGTCGGCGGCGATGGGCAGGTCGATGGTCTGCCACGCACCGTCACCCGCGTCCATGTGGCCCTGCACCACGGCCTGGTAGCGCTTGTGCACCTGGCGTTCGGCAAAGGCGTGGCTCAGGCGGCGCTGGGCGTCAAGGTGGCGGGCCATGACCACCAGGCCCGAAGTGGCCTGGTCCAACCGGTGCACGATGAGCGCGCCGGGCCAGCGCTGCTGGGCGCGGGTGCTCAAGGCATCCTGCTTGTCGGGCCCCTTGCCGGGCACGCACAGCAGGCCGGGCGGCTTGTACAGCACGAGCAGGTCCGCGTCTTCGTGCAGCGCCTGCACGCCCGGGTCAGGCAGGGTCATGGCCTGAGACCAGCCGCTGCACGGTGGCGCAGAGTTCTTCCACGTCGTTGGGCTTGTGGATCAGCGCGCGGGCGCCCTCGGCCAGGGCGGCCTGTTCGATCTCGGCCGTGACGTAGCCCGAGGCCAGGGCCACGGGCAGGTCGGCGCGGATGCCGCGGGCCGCGCGCACCAGGTCGATGCCGGAGTAGCCGGGCATGTTGTAGTCGGTCACCAGCAGGTCGTAGCGCGTGGGGTCGGCGCGCAGTGCGTCGGTGGCCGCGTGGGGGTCGGTAAAGCCGCTGACCTCGTAGCCCCGGCGGCGCAGCAGGCGCTGCACCAGGAAGACCAGGGCCTGGTCGTCGTCCACGTACATCACATGGTGTTTTTGGGACGGCGCATGGCCGGGCTGGAGAGAGGGCGTGGGGTGCGCCTGCGGTGCTGTTGCAGCGGTGGCCGCCGGAGAGTTGCTGTGCGCCACGGGGAAGTACAGCGTGAAGCGGCTGCCCTGGCCGCGTGTGCTGTGCACGTCCACGCCGCCTTCGTGCGTGCGCATCACGCCGTGCACCACGGCCAGGCCCAGGCCCGTGCCCTGGCCCACGGGCTTGGTGGTGAAGAAGGGCTCGAAGATGCGTTCCAGCGTGGCCGCGTCCATGCCGGGGCCGCTGTCGCGCACGCTCAGGGCCACGTAGTCGCCAGCGGCCAGGCCCAGGCGTTCGGACAGGCGCTGGTCGGGCTGCACGGCGCTGGCCTCGACGTGGATGCTGCCGCGCTCGGCCCCCTGGCCCTGGATGGCGTGGACGGCGTTGGTGCACAGGTTGAGCAGGGCCTGCTCGACCTGCGTGGCGTCCGCCAGCACGGGCGGCAGGCCGGCCTGCAGGTGCATGTGCAGCTCGATGGCCGGGGGCAGGGTGACGCGCAGCAGGCGCTCGGTGTCGTGCACCACCTCGGCCAGCGACACGGCCGAGCGCTGGGGGGCCTCGTTGCGGCTGAAGGTGAGGATCTGGCGCACCAGGTCGCGGGCGCGGCGGCCGGCCTTGTCGATCTCCAGCAGGCTCTCCAGCACGGGCGAGCCGGGGGCGCAGTCCGCCTTGGCCAGCTCCACGTTGCCCAGGATGGCGCCCAGGATGTTGTTGAAGTCGTGCGCGATGCCGCCCGCCATGGTGCCCACGGCCTGCATCTTGTGCGACTCGCGCAGCTGCGCCTCCAGCTCGCTCCTGTGCGCCTCGGCCTTTTTTCGGCCGGTCAGGTCGCGGGCGAAGACGGTGGTGGTCTCGCCATCGGCGTGGCGCTCGAACGATACGCTGACCTCCACCGCCAGCTCCTTGCCGCTGGCGGTGAGCGCCGTCATCTCGCCCAGCAGGGCCTGGGTGGTGAGCTGGGCAAAGGCCAGTGCCTGGGTGGCGTCGGGCAGAAAGCGGTCCAGCGTGCTGCCCAGCGCGTCGCTGGCACTGCACTGGAACAGCGCCGCCGCCGTGGGGTTGAACACGGTGATGCGCTGGTGCTGGTCCACGCACAGGATGGCGTCCAGCGCCGAGTTGATGACGGCTTCGAGCCGCATTTCGCTGGCGTGCAACTGAGCGTTGCGCTGCTGCAGCGCCTGCGCGCTGTGCTGCAGCGCCTGGCGCTCGGCCAGCAGCGGGCCCTGGTCGATCACGGCGCACAGGAACTGCGACACGGGCGGGCCGCTGGTCTGCGGCGCCTCGATGTGGGCGATGTGCAGGTCGCCGGTGATGTGCGTGCCGGTGTTGATGGCAAACACCACCTCCTTGGCCTCGCTGCGGCCCAGGTTCTGGGCCTGCGTGAAGGCCTCGCGCACGCGCTGCGCATCCTGCGCGCGCACAAAGGGCAGCAGCGCGGACAGGGGGCGGCCGCGCTCGGTGGGCTGGAACGAGCGGTGGGCCATGGAGTTGGCCTGCACCACCAGGTCATGTTCGTCCACCACCATCAGCGCCAGGGGCACGCTGGCAAACAGGGTTTCAAAGCGCTCGTAGGCGCTCTCGGCCACGGCCTGGCTGTAGCGCAGCACCTTGTTCTGGCTTTCCAGCTCGGCCTGGTAGGCGCGCAGCTCGGCCACCAGGCCTTCGGCGGGGGGCAGAGGGGGCGACGGGGGAGGACCGTGCTCTGCGGGCGAAGGCCGCCGACCTGCGGGGTCCAGAAAGGACAGATCGGGTTCAGTCATGGGAAAAATGGGCGTGCGCCGCGCAATGCTGGGGGCCAGAAAGCATGCCCGCCAGTGTACGCCCGCCATTGCCCGCGCATGACAGCGGGCAGCGGCTCGGCAGGCGGTGGCGGGCGCCATTGTTGATCGATTGCGAACAATCCTTTTCCGCGCCGGGGCTTACCGGGC
>DAIQRN010000367.1:0-3502 GCA_036786185.1 Acidovorax sp.
GCCCTGCACGGCGCCGCCGACCGCTGGGACTACCGCGCCGACGACAACGACTACTACACCCAGCCGGGCGACCTGTTCCGCCTGATGACGGCTGACAAGCAGCGCCTGCTGTGCGAGAACACCGCACGCAACATCAACGGCGTGTCGCAGTACATCATCGACAAGCACATCGCGCACTGCACCCAAGCCGATCCGGCCTATGGCGCGGGCGTGGCGCGCGCCCTCGAAGACCTGCGCGCTGGCAAGCTGAAATAACACCCGGCGCTGCCCTGCAGCCCCCCTGCCCTCGCCCTGCGGCGGGCGCAGGGGGTTTTTCATGGCGGGTGCCGCTATGCTGCAGGCTGGCCTTTTCCACGGAGACCCGCCCCATGACCGCGCGCTACCCCTTTCCCGACCTGAACACCCTGCCCGACGACATCCGCGCACGCATCCTCGAAGTGCAGGAGAAAGCCGGCTTCATCCCCAACGTGTTCCTGGGTTTCGCGCGGCGGCCTGCAGAATGGCGCGCGTTCTTCGCGTACCACGACGCGCTGATGCTCAAGGAAGAAGGCAGCCTCACCAAAGGCGAGCGCGAAATGATCGTCACCGCCACCAGTGCGGCCAACCAGTGCCTGTATTGCGTGGTGGCGCATGGCGCGATCCTGCGCATCTACGAGAAGAAACCGTTTGTGGCCGACCAGGTGGCCGTGAACTACCGCAAGGCCGACATCAGCCCGCGCGAGCGCGCCATGCTCGACTTTGCAATGAAGATCTGTCAGCGCAGCCATGAAGTCGAAGACGCCGACTTTGCCGCGCTGCACCCGCACGGCTTTGACGATGAGGACATCTGGGACATCGCGGCCATCACCGCGTTCTTTGGCCTGTCCAACCGCATGGCCAGCTTTGCGGGCATGCAGCCCAATCCCGAGTTCTACCTGATGGGGCGCGTGCCCAGACAAAAGCAGTAACTATTGTTTTGATAGCTTCCAGCGCTTATCCCATAAGCGCTGGAGCCATATTTCATTCAAATCTCAATCGGCCGTGACCAGCGCCCGCATCCAGTCGGGCAAGGGCACGGCCTTCTGCTGCGGGAAATCCACCCAGATGGTGGTGGCCCCGCCTGCCGCGTAGATGACGCCCGGCTGGTCCACGCGCTCCATCGTGCCCCAGGTTTCAAACGTGGTGCGGGCCGGGTCGCTCACATAGAACCTGAGCAGCACATCCGCCGGATATTCCAGCTGCCGGTAGAAGTTGCAAAACGCATTGACGATGACCGGTCCCTGGCCGCTCGGGTCGGGCTTGCAGCCTGCCGCCACCATCCATTCGATGCGCGCCGTCTCCAGGTAGCGAAAGTACACCGTGTTGTTCACATGGCCCATGGCATCCATGTCGCCCCAGCGCACCGGGAAGCGCATTTCATGGACCAGCTTCTTGACTTCGGGGATTTCGATCTTCATCGGGAATTTCGGTTGGTTGGCACAAACGACACGCGACACAACTGGCGTGCCCCAATGCGCGTGCCGCCGTGGATCTGGCTTCGCCAGTCCACCGGTGGCGTCCCCCTCAGGGGGAAGGCGCGCAGCGACTCAGGGGGAGCTTTCTATACGGCAAACCCATCGTCGGCGGCAATCACCGCGCCATTGACGAAGTGGCTCTGATCGCTGGCCAGCAGCACCAGCAGCGCATCCAGGTCTTCGGGGCTGCCCACGCGCTTGCGTGGCAGCATGTCGATGAGCTTCTTGCCCTGCTCGGTCTGCCAGTGGTGGTGGTTGATCTCGGTGTCGATGTAGCCAGGGCAGATGGCATTGGTGTTGATGCCAAAGCGCCCCCATTCCATGGCCATTGCCTTGGTCATCTGCACCACGGCGGCCTTGCTCATGCAATAGGCGCCAATCTGCGGCAGCACCTTCAGGCCGGCCATCGAGGCAATATTGATGATGCGCCCGCCCGTGAAGCTGCCGGGCGCCGCGCCGCGCGAGCGGGCCAGCATGCGCTTGCCCACCTCTTGCGCCACAAAGAAGGCGCCCTTCACATTGGTATCGAAGATGAAGTCGTAGTCCTCGGGCGTCACGTCCTGCAGGCGCTGCGTGGTGCTCACGCCCGAGTTGTTCACCAGGATGTCGATGGAGCCCATCTCCGTCTCGGCATGGGCCACGGCGGACTTGATGGAGTCGTGGTCCGTCACGTCGAGCTCGATCACGTGGGCGTCGCCGCCCTCACCCTCGATGCGCGCGCGCAGCTCCTTGAGCTTTTCCACCCGGCGGCTGGCCAGCACCACGCCGGCGCCAGCGCGCGCCAGGGTGCGGGCAAACTGCGCGCCCAGGCCGCTGGACGCCCCGGTGATAAAGGCCACGCGGCCGGACAAGTCGATGCTGTATGCCATTTAGAGTCTCCCTACTGATCAAAATAGAACGGTCGTTCGATTGTCTCTATTCCGTGAATACAATCAGTCGCCAGCCAGACAGGGCACGGCCCTTGCTCTGTAGAAAATCACCCCATTATCAAACGCCCGACGAGAAGCCCATGACAAACGAAGAAATCCTCGCCCAGTATGGTCCCCGCGAATCCATGGAATACGACGTGGTGGTCGTTGGCGGCGGCCCCGGCGGCCTGGCGACGGCCATTCGCCTCAAGCAACTGGCCGCGGAAAAGGGCCAGGACGTTTCCGTCGTGGTGCTCGAAAAAGGCTCCGAGCCCGGCGCACATATCCTGTCGGGCGCCATCATGGACCCCAAGGCGCTGACCGAGCTGATCCCCGACTGGAAGGCCAAGGGCGCACCGCTCAAGCAGCCCGTCACCGACGACGCCTATATCTTTTTGTCGGAAAAATCGGGCTTTCGCGTGCCCAACATGTTCCTGCCGCCATTTGCGCAAAACCACGGCAACTACATCGTGCGCCTGGGCGACGTGACCAAGTGGATGGCCGAGCAGGCCGAGGCCCTGGGCGTGGAGATCTTCCCCGGCTTCACGGCCGCTGAGGTGCTGTACAACGACAACGGCAGCGTCAAAGGCGTGGCCACCGGCAACCTGGGTATCGGCAAGGACGGCGAGCCCACCGAGAACTTCCAGCTGGGCATGGAGCTTTTGGCGAAGTACACCGTGTTCGCCGAAGGCGCCCGCGGCCACCTGGGCAAGCAGCTCATTGCACGCTTTCAGCTCGACAAGGACCGCGACCCGCAAAGCTTTGGCATCGGCGTGAAGGAGCTGTGGGAGATCGACCCCAAGAAGCACCAGCCCGGCTTTGTGATGCACACCGCGGGCTGGCCCATGGAGAACGACACTTACGGCGGCGCCTTCCTGTACCACCTGGACGACAACAAGGTGGCCCTTGGCTTTGTCACCGGCCTGGGCTACACCAACCCCTACCTGAGCCCGTTCGAGGAATTCCAGCGCTGGAAGACCCACCCCAACGTCCGCTATTACTTCGAGAACGACAAGGGCGAAGTCACGGCCAAGCGCCTGTCGTATGGCGCGCGCGCCATCAACGCCAGCGGCATCAACGCCCTGCCCAAGACGGTGTTCC
>DAIQRN010000368.1:0-3493 GCA_036786185.1 Acidovorax sp.
AGCGGCTCGCCCTGCGCGAACAGCCCCACTTCGTAGCGCACGCTGGAACCACCCAGCCGCGCCACGCGGATGCCCGCCTCCACGGTTTGCGGAAAGGCCAGTGGCGCAAAGTAGTTGCACTGCGTCTCGATCACCAGGCCAATGGTGCCGCCCTCATGGATGTCGAGCACGCCCTGCTCGATCAGGTGCGCGTTCACCGCCGTGTCGAACCAGCTGTAATAGACGACGTTGTTGACGTGGCCATAGACATCGTTGTCGGCCCAGCGCGTGGTGATGGAGCGAAACGCGCGGTAGGCGCTGCGCGGCTGCGGCGCCGGGCGGTCGGGCGCGAGGGATAGTGAACTCATGCCGCAAATTCTGCCAGCGCGGGCGGCGCGGCGGTGTCATCCACGTACATGACACGCATGTGGCAAACAGACCGTGCCTGGGTATCTGCATCTAATTTGCTGCGCCGCAACAAAAAACACTTGCAATCCATGGACGAGCCCCTAAAATTCGATCCATGCTGCACTGCAACATGATCCACCCGATCAGGGCCAGCGCAGATGTTTTGAACCCACCACGGCCCCTGAGCCTCTTTCTGGAGAATTGACATGACGCTGACCGCAGAACAAATCCTGGCCTCCCACAAAGCCAACATCGAAACCCTGTTTGGCCTGACCACCAAGGCCTTCGAAGGCGTGGAAAAACTGGTCGAACTGAACGTGACCGCCTCGCGCGCCGCCCTGTCGGAAGCCGCCAACCACACCCAGGCCGTCCTGGGCGTGAAGGACGCGCAAGAACTGCTGGCCCTGCAAGCCGGCCTGTTCCAGCCCCTGGCTGAAAAGACCGCCGCCTACAGCCGCCACCTGTACGACATCGCTTCGGGCACCGGTGCCGAGCTCGGCAAGGCTTTCGAAGGCCAGGTTTCCGACGCCCAGAAGGCGTTTGCCAATCTGGTGGACAGCGCCTCCAAGAACGCCCCTGCGGGTTCCGAAACCGCCGTCGCCGTGATGAAGAGCGCCGTCTCCGCCGCCAACAACGCTTTTGAATCGGTGCAAAAGGCCGTCAAGCAAGCGTCCGACGTGGCCGAAGCCAACTTCAACGCCGTGGCCAGCACCGCTGCCAACGCCGCCAAGACAGCCGCTCCCCGCAAGCGCTAAACCACACACACGGCTGTCTGGAGTGCAAACTCTAGACAACGATCAGGGAATACCCTGATAATCGACCCATGCGCTGCAACCCTGTTGCGGCGCCCCAGTTGTCTCCTTGGATCCTCTCGAAACCCCCGTTTCATGGATCCATTTAAAGCCCGGTTCTGCCGGGCTTTTTTTTGCCCGCCGCTTTGACCTCCATCAACCTGCGGCCCCGCAAATGCACAAAACATCGTAAGGATATTACGAATTATTCGCGTTTGGTTTTATCATCGAGGCAGTCATAACCCTCGAAAGACACATCCATGTCGAAGACCGTGAAAGCCTTGTTGAGTGCCTGTGCACTGGCCGCCGCCGCAGGTGCCGTTTCTGCCCAGGAACAGGTCGTCAACCTCTATTCGGCCCGCCACTATTCCACCGACGAAGCCCTGTACAGCGGCTTCACCAAAGCCACGGGCATCAAGATCAACCGCGTGGATGCGGACGATGCGGGCATTCTGGCCCGCCTCAAGGCCGAAGGCACGGCCTCCCCTGCCGACGTAATCCTGCTGGTGGACGCTGCCCGCCTGTACAAGGGCGAGGTCGATGGCCTGTTCCAGCCCGTCAAGTCCCAGGTGCTCAACGACGCCATCCCCGCCAACCTGCGCGCCGCCCCGGCGGCCGATGGCGGCATCGCGTGGTATGGCCTGTCCACCCGCGCCCGCGTCATCGTCTATAACAAGGTCAAGATGGACAAGGCCGACGTGGACACCTACGAAGAGCTGGGCGACCCCAAGAACAAGGGCAAGCTGTGCATCCGCTCCGGCTCGCACCCCTACAACCTGAGCCTGTTCGGCGCCGTGACCGAGCACCTGGGCGAGCAAAAGGCCGAGGCCTGGCTCAAGGGCATGGTGGGCAACCTGGCCCGCGCACCCAAGGGCGGCGATACCGACCAGATCAAGGCCGTGGCCTCGGGCGAGTGCGATATCGCCGTCACCAACAGCTACTACCTGGCTCGCCTGATGCGCTCGAGCAAGCCCGAAGACGTAGCCGTGGTGAACAAGGTGGGCGTGGTGTTCCCCAACCAGGAATCCTGGGGCACGCACCTGAACATCGCGGGCGGCGCCGTGGCCAAGCACTCCAAGAACCAGGCCAATGCCATCAAGTTCCTGGAATACTTGGCCAGCCCCGAAGCCCAGAACTACTTTGCCAATGGCAACAACGAGTGGCCCGCCGCCAAGGGCGTGGCGCTGGACAACCCTGCCCTCAAGGCCATGACCGGCAACAAACCCTTCAAGAGCGAAACCATCCCGATCAGCGCGGTGGGCGCCAACGTGACCAAGGTGCAGCAGATGCTGGACCGCGTGGGCTTCCAGTAAGCCCGGCCACTACCTTCTTCTGGCCCTGCGCCAGCCCCAGCAGCCCGATCCCGCCAGGCTGCTTTTTTTGCGCCCGCAAGGCCACATCGGCCATAATTGACGTTTACGTTAACGTCACTCATGGGAGACAGCACATGGACATCAAGGGCAAGGTATTCATCGTCACCGGCGGCGCATCGGGCCTGGGCGAAGGCACGGCACGCATGCTGGCCGCACAGGGCGGCAAGGTCGTCATTGCCGACATGCAGGCCGAAAAAGGCGAGGCGGTGGCCAAGGACATCGGCGGCGCCTTTGTGAAGTGCGACGTCAGCAGCGAGGTCGATGGCCAGGCCGTGGTGGCCAAGGCAGTGTCGATGGGCAAGCTGATGGGCCTGGTCAACTGCGCCGGCATCGCCCCCGCAGAAAAGACCGTGGGCAAGAATGGCGCGCACGCACTGGCGGTGTTCAGCAAGACCATCACGGTCAACCTGGTCGGCAGCTTCAACATGATCCGCCTGGCCGCCGAAGCCATGAGCAAGAACGAGCCCGAAGCCACGGGCGAGCGCGGCGCGATGATCTCCACGGCCAGCGTGGCCGCGTACGACGGCCAGATTGGCCAGGCAGCGTATGCGGCCTCCAAGGGCGGCGTGGTGGGCATGACCCTGCCCATCGCCCGCGACCTGGCACGCAACGGCATCCGCAACATGACCATTGCCCCCGGCATCTTCGGCACGCCCATGCTGTTTGGCATGCCCCAGGAGGTGCAGGACGCGCTGGCCGCGGGCGTGCCCTTCCCCAGCCGCCTGGGTACACCGCAGGACTACGCCAAGCTGGTGCAGCACATCTTCGAGAACGACATGCTCAATGGCGAAGTGATCCGCCTGGATGGCGCGATCCGCCTGGCACCCAAGTAATTGCCACACCACCAACAGAAAAGGGCTGCATCTTGCGATGCAGCCCTTTTTGTTGTGGCGGAGTGGACGGGACTCGAACCCGCGACCCCCGGCGTGACAGGCCGGTATT
>DAIQRN010000369.1:0-3448 GCA_036786185.1 Acidovorax sp.
GGCTGGCCCATCAGCCAGAAGCTCTGGTTGCTGGCGCGCGCCTTCTTCAGGTCTTCGGTCAGCAGGTCGGTGTTCATCTGCACCTTCAGCGCCGTGATGCCCTTGAGCGCGTCGATGTCCTTGGCCGCCTCGGGGTCGAAGGCGAAGGCGCAAAACACGATCATCTTGGGCAGCGGGAACAGCGCGCCGGCCTCATCGAGCGCGCGCTCCACCTGGCGCTGCTCCAGCGCGCCATGCTCGGGGCCAAAGCTGACCACCACGCGCTCGCCGGTGTCGAGATTGCCGCTGGCGTGCAGGTGCGCGGTAGAGGGCAAGACTTCGAGCTCGGCAAAGCGCAGCATCTGCCCGCCCTTGCCGCGAATGCCCGTCTTGAGCAGCTCGTCGCGCCAGGCGTGCTGGCGGCTGGTGTGGCCGCTGCGGGCCAGGGAGTTATCAGCCAAATCGGCCGCCAGCGCTTGTCCCGCCTGCGCTGGCAGCTCCTCTAATGAGAGTACGGTGGGAAAGGGCACCGCCTCCACCGTGAACGGGCCGCACACGCGCAGGCGCGCCTTGTCGCGCTCGGGCTGGTCGTACAGGGTTTCGCTGTCGGCGTTGGCGGCAATGCTGCGATCCATTTCGGCCTGCATTTTTTGCCGCGCGGCGTGGAAAGCTGCCAGCGGCGCCTGCAAGGCGGTGGGCCAGTCCGGGGGCAGGTCAAACGGCACCTCCCACTCGTGCAGGTCCTGGCCCTGGCCGCCCAGCACCAGCTTCTGGCCCTTGCGCGCGCCCTCGGTCACGGCAAAGGGCGCGGCCGGGGCGTGGGCCTTCAGGGCGGCGTTCAGATCGGCCAGCGCCGCCGCCACGCCAGGGTGCAGGCGCTCGTAAATCGCGTCGATCTCGGCATTGTTGGCAATGCTTTTGAGCGTGACATGCGGCACCGTCTTGTAGATGAAGCCCCCGCGCAGCCCCTCGTGCGGGTAGCGCAGGGCAAAGTAATCAAAGCTGGCCGTCATCAGCCGCTGCTTGGCCAGGGTGATCGCTACTCGGGAGGTGTCGCAGGTGATCCAGCGGCGGCCCCATTTCTCGGCGACATAGGCCGTGGTGCCGGAGCCGCAGGTGGGGTCTAGCACCAAATCGCCGGGGTCGGTGGTCATGAGGATGCAGCGTTCGATAGCCTTGCTGGAAGTTTGAACAACGTAAACCTTCGCATCAGCAAAACCACTCTGCCGCGTGTCATCCCAAACATTGTTGATGGGCATGAATGGGAAATCATTGAAATACCGTGCAAATCGCATCGTTGAGCCAATGACGTGAATGCGATTACTTTTCGACAGACGACCGAGGCCCGTTGAGTCCGTGCTAAAGGTACGACCACCAGGTGAGTAGTTCACGCCTCGGTATTGGAAGTGCGCCACATCACTTGCACCACCCGAGCGGGCGCTTGTCATTGGATGTGGGAAAAAAACTTTCCCATTAGTGCGTGATTTGCCGTCCAGAATTTCGGGTTTGGTCATGGTGCGGCGTTCTCCGTTTCCCTCCTCGACCAAACAAATGCTGCTTTCTCCTGCAAGTTCGCGCTCTGTATTCAGTGCGTTGTATTTAACTTGCTTTTTTGATTTTGCGTACCAAACGATGTAGTCACATGTGCTATCTAGCAGAACACTCCCCTTGCCAGTTGTTTTTCTATAGACGATTTCGCCGCAAAAGTTACTGTCCCCAAATATCTCATCCAACAAACCACGTATTCGGTGGACGTTCTCATCCGAAATCTGCACAAACACGCTACCCGAATCACTCAATAACTCGCGCGCCAGCAGCAGCCGGTCGCGCAGATACGTCAGATACGAGTGAATGCCCAGCTCCCAGGTGTCGCGGAAGGCCTTGATCATTTCGGGCTCTTGCGTCAAATCCGCATCGGCCCGGTCCTTCACGTCGCGCTTGCCCACGAAGGGCTGGAAGTTGCTGCCGTACTTGATGCCATAGGGCGGGTCGATGTAGATCATCTGCACCTGCCCGGCCATGCCCTCTTTTTGCAGCAGGCTGTTCATCACCAGCAGGCTGTCGCCGGCCACCAGGCGGTTGGCCCAGCCCTTGTCGTGGCGGTAAAAGTCCACGGCGGTGCGCAGGGGAACGCTCTCGAAGGGGGCCTCGAACAGGCCGGTCTGGAACTGTGCTTGCAAGCCTTTTTGGCCGCTAACGCCCGCCCATTCTGCGCCAGCAGCTCTTTTTTGAATAGTGTCCTGGCGCTTGCTGACGCTGCTCAAAATGCTCATGGCGTCGATGCGCTCGTGCACATGCAGGCTCACGGTGTCCACCTCGAACGCCGTGCGCTCGGCCTTGCCGGTCCACTGCAGGTAGGGCGCACCCATGCGCTGCAGGGTCTGCAGGGCGGCGCGCATGGCGGCTGGGTCGTCGCCGGCCAGGGCGTCGGCAATCAGCGCGTCGGCCTGGGCGCGGGCGCTGTCGAACTGCAGGGCCGGGTCCAGGTGGGGGTCGTAGGCCCAGGCGGTCTTGGGCTGCTCGGGGTCGCTTTCGGTGTTGACCAGGCCCACCTCGGGGTTGTTCTTGCGCCGGTCGGGGTGGCGGTAGGCCAGCACCTGGGGTGCGCCGCTGTCGGGCTGGCTGGCGCGGGCTGGGGTGGTTTTGCCGGCTTTGGGCGGCTTGGCTGGGGTGGCCTGGGTGGGCTGGACACTGGGCGCGGGGGCGGTTTGCATGTTCAGCGCAAAGTCGGGCCGCGCCGCGCCGGTGGCGCGCGCGGTGGAGCCGCCGCGGCCTTTGCCCTTGACGGCCAGGCCGGCGGCCACCAGGGCGTCGCGTGCGGTCTTGAAGTCGTCTTCGGTGGCGTCGGGTACGGCAGCCTGCCACTGCGCCAGCAGGGTGATGTTGCCCACGCTGCTGAAGTCCGCTGGCAGCAGCTGGAGCAACTGGGTTTCGAGCCGTTGTTGTCGTTGGTCGGACATGCACCCTCTCACTCTGGTGGCGGGCGGGGTGTTGGCTGGTGCAGCGGCAATTTGTGCGTGGCTGACGGCCCGTACCCACCCAAAAAAAGACCGGTCGCCTTGCAATGCGAACCGGTGCACATGGTTCTCCCGACAGGCTCCTAGCGCTTAGGAGGCGTTCGTTCCATTCATTGAACTACGGGGAGGACGGGCCGAATTGTAAGGGTGTGGTGCGGCCATTCCGGCGGGGTGTTTTGCTTCTTTATTGGTAGCTTGTTGCGCTTGCTTGGTATGCGATGCAGGGCAATTTGACCTGATTATGTACATGCCTCAGATACGCTTGCCAGCCCTCACCCCGCCCTCTCCCGGAGGGAGAGGGAGCAAAAAAACCGGCGCAATCGGTCATCCCCGCCTTCCCCCAAAGGGGGGGTGGAGTCCGAGATACACCGCTGATCAGGCCACTTCATTCCAGGCCGCCCACCCGCAGCCCTGATGCCACAATCGCCTGGCCCGGCATGTCAGGTTCTTGA
>DAIQRN010000370.1:0-3441 GCA_036786185.1 Acidovorax sp.
CCACACCATGCTGCTGCGCTCCATGCAGCAGGCGATCTACACGCCCATCAACAGCGGCCACTTCGGCCTGGCGTTCGAGGCCTACACGCACTTCACCAGCCCGATCCGGCGCTACCCCGACCTGCTGGTGCACCGGGTCATCAAGGCCATCCTGACCAAGACACAGTACAAGCTGCCCGCGCTGCCCACACCGGGCGAGGCCCATGCCAAGCTGGCCAAGCGCCTGGCCTCGCGTGTGGCCGCGCCCGGTACGAAGCCGCGCAAGGACGTGAAGCCCGCAAGCCGCGAAACCCAGGCATGGGAGGCTGCGGGCCTGCACTGCAGCGCCAACGAGCGCCGCGCCGACGAGGCCAGCCGCGACGTGGAAGCCTGGCTCAAGTGCAAGTACATGCGCGAGCACCTGGGCGAGGAGTACAGCGGCGTGGTGAGCGCGGCCACGAGCTTCGGCATCTTCGTCACGCTGGACGCGATGTACGTCGAGGGCCTGGTGCACATCACCGAGCTGGGGGGCGAATACTTCAAGTTCGACGAGGCGCGCCAGGAGCTGCGTGGCGAGCGCACGGGTATCCGCTATTCCATCGGCACCCGCGTGCGCGTGCAGGTCAGCCGCGTGGACCTGGACGGCCGCAAGATCGACTTCCGCCTGGTGCGCGAAGGCGAGGAACTGCTGGGCCGCGCGCTCAAAAACAAGGGCGTGGATGGCCCCGGCGGCGCGGCGCGCAAGTCGGCGGGCCGCTCCACATCCAGCCGCCAGCGCGGGCAGGCGGGCGAGATCTCCAGCACCGAGCTGGCAGGCCTCACGCGCGAGCGCGCTGCGCGCTCGCCCATCCAGGCGCTCAAGGCCTCGGTGAAGAAGGCCGCCGCCAGCGGCAAGTCCGGCAAGAGCAAGGGCCGCAAGCCACGCCGGGGCTGATGTGATAAGCTATTGAATTGATAGCTGCTGGCGCTTGTTGGACAGGATTTGCGGATGGTTTTTGATCTGAAGTGACCGTGTAGCAAGCGCCATAAGCTCACTTTTTGATAGTGCTCATTCGGGCAATGCCTGCGCGGCAGCGCGTTGGCCCGTAAACTTGCCAGCTTCTCAACGGAGCCTGTCCGCATGCAAACCATTCCCCTGGGTCACAGCGACCTGCGCGTCACCCCCATCTGCCTGGGCACCATGACTTTTGGTGAGCAGGTGAACGAAGCCGACGCCCACGCCATCCTGAGCCGCTCGCTGGAGCGCGGCGTGAACTTCATCGACACCGCCGAGATGTACGCCGTGCCTGCCCGGGCCGAGACCTTTGGCGCGACCGAAACCATCATTGGCAACTGGTTTGCCAAAAACCCCGGCGCCCGCCAAAAGCTGGTGCTGGCGACCAAGGTGGCGGGCCCGTCGCGCGGCATGCCCTGGGTGCGCGAGGGCAAGGGCATGACGGCGGCAGACATCGTGGCCTCGTGCGAGGCCAGCCTGCGCCGCCTGCAGACCGATGTGATCGACCTCTACCAGATCCACTGGCCCGAGCGCCATGTGCCCGCGTTCGGTGCGCTGTACTACGACCCGGCCAAAGAAGCGTCGGCCACGCCCATCCACACGCAGCTGCAAGCGCTGGCGGGCCTGGTCAAGGCGGGCAAGGTGCGTCACATCGGTCTGTCCAACGAAACGCCCTACGGCGTGCACGAATTCGTGCGCCTGGCCGAGCAACACGGCCTGCCGCGCGTGGCCACGGTGCAAAACCCGTACTGCCTCATCAACCGCACCTGGGAAAACGGCCTGGACGAAACCTGCCACCGCCTGAACGTGGCGCTGCTGGCCTATTCGCCACTGGGCTTTGGCCTGCTGACCGGCAAGTACGACCACAGCGGCATCACCGGCCCGGACGCCCCCCGGGGGGCGCGCATCGCCACGTATGAGTCCGTGCGCAAGCAGCGCTGGGGTCGCCCGGACGCGCTGGCGGCAGCGCGCCGCTACAACCAGCTCGCGCGCGGCAACGGCCTCACGCCCGCGCAGATGGCGCTGGCGTTCTGCTACACCAAATGGCAGGTGGCCAGCACCATCATCGGCGTGACGTCGCTGGCGCAGCTCGATGAAGACCTGAACGCCTGGGGCACCACGCTGTCGCCCGAGCTGCTCAAGGCCATCGACACGATCCGCTGGGAAGTGCGCGACCCGGCGCTCTGAACGACCCCTGCGCACCACCGCAACATGGCCAAGAAAGACCACGTTTCCGAAACCCAGGCCACGCAGTTGCTGCGGGCCAGCAAGGTGGCGTTTACCGAGCACCCTTATGAGTATCTAGAGCACGGTGGCGCCCTGCACAGTGCCGAGGTGCTGGGCCTGGACCCGTTCACCGTGGTCAAGACCCTGGTCATGCAGGACCAGGACGCCAAGCCGCTGCTGGTGCTGATGCACGGCAACCGCAAGGTGTCCACCAAGAACCTGGCGCGCCAGATCGGCGCCAAGTCGGTGGAGCCCTGCACGCCCGAGGTGGCCAACCGCCACAGCGGCTACCTGGTGGGCGGCACCTCGCCGTTTGGCACGCGCCGCGCCATGCCGGTGTTCATCGAAGAGACCATCCTGGCGCTACCGCGCATCGCCATCAACGGCGGGCGCCGGGGCTTTCTGGTGCAACTGGACCCGCAGGTTTGCGTGCAGTTGCTGGGCGCACGGCCCGTGCGGTGTGCGTTGGCGGAATAGGGCAACCCCGTGGCTGCAACCACCATCGTCGGCATGCTGTGCGTGCACTTGCTGTGCTTTGCGGCCATGTTCTGGCTGATTGGCCGGCGTTTGGGGGGCAACTGGCTGGGCATGGATGCGTTTGCCCTGGGCAACGCCACGATGGGGCTGGTCTATATCCTGCAATTGCTGGGCGATCCGTCAGGCTGGGATGTGCTGAGCGTGCTCAACCATGCGTTGACGGTGTGCTCGCCCGTGGTCTATTGGGTAGGGGCCCTGCGGTTTTTTGGCCGTGACGCGCGCTTGCTCAGGCCCGTGCTCGCCCTGTTCCTGGCTTACGCGCTGGCGCAGGTGCTGGTGCAATGGCTGGCGGGGCCGGTGGCCCGCTACGCCATGCTGTCGTTCGTCATGGCGCTGATGTTTTTTGCCATGACCGCGGCGGCGCTGCATGCCATGGGTGGTGTGGGCAAGGACCTGCGCGTGGAGATGCAGCTCTTTGCCGCGCTCATTGGCGGGCTGGGCGTGCTCAATACCATCAAGGGTGTGCTGGTGGTCCAAGACGGGCTGGCGGCGCTGAGCATGGGCAACCGGTTCCAGGTCGTGTTCTACGTCTATATGTCCTTCATGGCCACGGTGCTGGCGCCGACCATGATCTGGCTGGTGCTGCGCCGCCTGACCGACGAGCTGCGCGCCACGGCGGCGCGCGACCCGTTGACGCAACTGCTGAACCGGCGCGGCTTGCTGGCGGGGGTGGAGGGGCATTTCCGCTCGCGCACTGCCGGGCC
>DAIQRN010000371.1:0-3438 GCA_036786185.1 Acidovorax sp.
CAAAAAAATGTTGGTGCTGGGTGAAACGAATGGATTGGCTGGATGGGGTTAGATGATTTGGTGATTAAGTAAAAATAATATATTCGTTTCGGTTTTAAAGGTGGCGCCGCAGAATGCTTCTTCAGACCTTGAAGGAGCACACACATGGCCACTCTGCGCCTTGGCGACACCGCCCCAGACTTCACCCAGGAATCCACCGCCGGCACCATCCGCTTCCACGAATGGGCGGGTGACGCGTGGGTGGTGCTGTTTTCGCACCCCGCCGATTTCACGCCCGTGTGCACCACCGAGCTGGGCAAGACGGCGGCCTTGGCCACCGAGTTCACCAAGCGCCGCGTCAAGCCCATCGCCGTGAGCGTGGACCCTGTCGATTCGCACAACCGTTGGGTGGGTGACATCAACGAGACGCAGCACACCACCGTGAACTTCCCCATCCTGGCCGATGCGGACAAGAAGGTGGCAGACCTGTACGACATGATCCACCCCAACGCCTCGACCACCGTCACGGTGCGTAGCGTGTTCATCATCGACCCGAAGAAGGTCATCCGCACCACCTTCACCTACCCCGCCAGCACGGGCCGCAACTTCGATGAGATCCTGCGCGTGATCGACTCGCTGCAGCTGACCGACAGCCACAAGGTGGCCACGCCCGCGAACTGGAAGGACGGCGACGACGTGATCATCGTGCCCAGCCTGCAAGACCCGGCCGAGATCGCCCAGCGCTTCCCCAAGGGCTTCAAGGCCGTGCGCCCCTACCTGCGCATCACGCCACAGCCCAACAAGTAGGAACTAGGGAAAAGGGCATGGCCCAGCGATTCTCGTGAGCACCACCTCCATCATCATCGTTCCCGGCTGGCGCGACTCCGGCCCTGGCCATTGGCAGAGTCTGTGGGCCGAGCGCCTGCCAGGAGCCTGCCGCGTGGTGCAGGACGACTGGATCACGGCCACGCGCAACGCCTGGGTGAGCCAGCTTGAAAAGACCGTGCTGGCCGCCCCCGGGCCGGTGGTGGTCGTGGCGCACAGCCTGGGCTGCATTGCCACTACGCACCTGGGCCCCGAGGCCGCTGCCCAGGTGCGCGGCGCGCTGCTGGTGGCCCCGGCCGACCCGGAGCGCCGCGCCGTGCTGAGCGACTTCGCGCCCGTGCCCTATGCCGCGCTGCCTTACCGCAGCATCGTGGTGGCCAGCAGCAACGACCCCTATTGCCCCATTCGCCTGGCGGGGGCCTATGCCCGAGCCTGGGGCAGCGAATTTGTACGCATGCAGAACGCGGGGCATATCAACATCGAGTCGGGCCATGGCGAATGGCCCCTGGGCTGGGCGCTGCTGCAGTCCCTGGATGGTGAGCCCACTGCGGCGCAGCGGCAGACGGGAGCGCCTCCGCACCTGCACCCTCTCGTGGGTTCGCATGCGTCGTCTTTGATGGTTTGATTGCTATATATTTGATAGCTGTTGGCGCTTTGCTATCAAGCGCTAGAGGCCAATTTGGCTTGAAGTTCATGGGGCGGTGCAGCGTGCGTGCCTTTGCTCCGGTCCGGACACCTGGCGCCACCCTTCTGTGCCTTCCAAAACGTCCTTATTCGAAAAATTAATTATTTAACAAAAATATATTCTTTTGAGTTTTAAGGGCGCTCTCCAACAATGGCACATCTCCAGAAACTTTCGGGCCCAAGCACCATGAACTCTTTGAAACTCAAGACCCTCCTGGCCTCCGTGGCCCTGGCCGCCAGCGGTATGGCCGCCGCGCAAAACGCGCTGCTCAACGTGTCCTACGACGTCGCACGCGAGTTCTACAAGGACTACAACGTCGCCTTTGCCGCCCATTACAAGAAGACCACTGGCCAGGACGTGAAGATCGACCAGTCGCACGCGGGCTCCAGCGCCCAGGCGCGCGCCGTGAACGACGGCCTGGCCGCCGATGTGGTCACCATGAACACCACCACCGACGTGCAGTTTCTGGCCGACAACGGCGTGGTGGCCAAGGACTGGGCCAAGAAGTTTCCGCACGACGCATCGCCCACCACGTCCACCATGCTGTTCCTGGTGCGCAACGGCAACCCCAAGAACATCAAGGACTGGGACGACTTGATCAAGCCCGGCGTGCAGGTCATCGTGGTCAACCCCAAGACCGGCGGCAATGGCCGCTATGCCTATCTGGCTGCCTGGGGCGCCGTGCGCGAAAAGGGCGGCACCGATGCGCAGGCCGCCGAGTTCGTGGGCAAGCTGTACAAGAACGTGCCCGTGCTGGCCAAGGGCGGGCGCGACGCCACGGCGACCTTCCTGCAGCGCAACCAGGGCGACGTGCTGATCACCTTCGAGTCCGAAGTGGTGTCCGTCGAGCGCGAGTTTGGCAAGGGCAAGGTCGATGCCGTGTACCCTTCGGTCAGCGTGACCGCCGAGAACCCCGTGGCCGTGGTCGAGCGCACGGTGGCCAAGAAGGGCACGGCCCAGCTGGCCAAGGCCTACCTGGACTACCTGTACTCTGAAGAAGCCCAGGAAATCGCCGCCAAGCACGCCATCCGTCCGCGCTCGGAGACCGTGCTCAAGAAGCACGCCGACCAGTTCAAGCCGCTCAAGCAGTTCACCGTGGCCAAGTACTTTGGCAGTCTGACCGAAGCGCAAAAGGTGCACTTCAACGACGGCGGCCAGTTCGACAAGCTGTACGCGAAGTGAACTCCCCCCTGAGCCGCTTCGCGGCTTCCCCCCTCTCTCTGCGCGCTGCGCGCTCCGGGAGGAGGGGCGACGCCAGCGCGGCAGGCCGGCCCTTGCGCAGCATCCGCTGGCCTGGGCCGCGCCAGTTTTGAGCGCCGTGTGAATTGATTTATTTATGCATCAAAAAAAGAGCGCCAAGCGTGTCCTGCCCGGCTTCGGGCTCACGCTGGGCTACACGCTGTTCTACCTGAGCGTCATCGTGCTGATCCCGCTGTCGGCACTGATCTTCAAGACCTTCACCCTGACCTGGGAGCAGTTCTGGGCGGCCGTGAGCGCGCCGCGCGTGCTGGCCTCGTACCGGCTGACGTTTGGCGCGTCGCTCATCGCCGCCATCGTCAACCTGTTCTTTGGCCTGTTGATCGCCTGGGTGCTGGTGCGCTACAAGTTTCCGGGCAAGAAGATCGTGGATGCGCTGGTGGACCTGCCGTTTGCGCTGCCCACGGCCGTGGCGGGCATCTCGCTCACGGCGCTGCTGGCCAGCAACGGCTGGATCGGGAAAATCCTGGAGCCCCTGGGCATCCAGCTGGCCTTCAAGCCCGCGGGCATCGTCATCGCGCTGATCTTCATCGGCCTGCCCTTCGTGGTGCGCACGGTGCAGCCGGTGCTCGAAGACGCCGAGAAAGAGCTCGAAGAAGCCGCCACCTGCCTGGGCGCCACGCGCTGGCAGACCTTTACCAAGGTCATCCTGCCCTCCATCACCCCCGCGCTGCTCACCGGCTTTGCCATGG
>DAIQRN010000020.1:0-13609 GCA_036786185.1 Acidovorax sp.
TTGGCCAGCAGGATTTCGCCCATCTGCGCCTGGCCGCCTTGCACGGCGCGCTTGATCTCGGGGGCCTTGAACAGGGCTGCGTTGGCGTGCACGGTGATCTTGAGCTTGCCGCCCGTGGCCTTGTCGACATCGCTGGCCAGCTGCGCCATGTTCTCGGTGTGGAAGTTGGTGGCAGGGTAGGCGGCGGCCAGGTCCCACTTGGTCTGGGCCATGACCGAGTGGGCGGTGAAGCCGCAGGCCAGTGCCAGGCCGAGAGCGGTGACGGAAAAGATTCGACGCTTCATGAATTGCTCCGCAAAGTAGGGACGTGGAATAGGGGATGGGACTCGATGACTTTATAGAAAACAATCTGGAATGGCATAGGTGTTTTGCCTAAACGCTGACAAATTGCCAACAAATTATCATCGACTTGCCTACAATGGTTCATGCATATCCCGTGCCAGATTTGGCGTTTGCAAAGGTGGTGTTCATGACGAAACCAGGGGGCAAGACCAAGGGCGAATCCGGTCCCATCGTGTCTTCCGCGCATTTGGTCTCGGCGCAAAGTGCCGAGATGAGCGAGTTCGAGTTCGGCCTCATCGTGGCGGGCAATGCCTTTCACCGCTGGGTGGTGCACTGCATGGCAGCGGCGGGCCTCAAGGACCTGACGCCGCTCGATGTGCTGGTGCTGCACCACGTCACGCACCGGGCACGTGACAAGCGGCTGGCTGACATCTGTTTCATCATGAACGTGGAAGACACCCACGTCGTGAACTATTCGCTCAAGAAGCTGCAGAACCTGGGCGTCGTCGTCTCGCAGAAGAATGGCAAGGAAGTGACCTACGCCGCCACCGACGTGGGCCGCGCGCACGTGCAGCGCTACCGCGAGATCCGGGAGAGCTGCTTGATCGACGCCCTGCACGCCGATGACGCGCTTAACCGCGACATTGGCGAGCTGGCGCGTTTGCTGCGTGTGCTCTCGGGCATGTACGACCAGGCCGCGCGTTCAGCAGCCTCTTTGTGAGGCATTTACCTAAAAAATGAATCAAATTTGCTTCCAGCGCTTTATGGGTAAGCGCTGAAAGCTATGAATTTTGTAGCTAATTACCATGTCGCAAACCTCTTTACTACCGTCCCGCTGGCAATTCTGGATCGACCGTGGCGGCACGTTCACCGACATCGTGGCCAAGCGGCCTGATGGCTCGCTCACCACGCACAAGCTGCTGTCGGAGAACCCCGAGCAGTACAAGGACGCGGCCGTGGCGGGCATCCGCCATCTGCTGGGGCTCCAGTCGGGCGAGCCGGTGACGCCGGAGCTGGTGGAATGCGTGAAGATGGGCACCACCGTGGCCACGAACGCGCTGCTCGAACGCAAGGGCGAGCCCACGTTGCTCGTCACCACGCGGGGGTTTCGCGATGCGTTGCGCATTGCCTACCAGAACCGCCCGCGCCTGTTCGACCGCCACATCGTTCTGCCCGAGTTGCTCTACGAGCGGGTGATCGAAGCCCAGGAGCGCATGGGCGCGCAGGGCGACGTGGTGCAGGCGCTGGATGAAGCACACCTCAAAGAGCGCCTGTGGGCCGCGTACGACGCGGGCCTGCGCAGCGTGGCCATTGTGTTCATGCACGGATACCGGTACACAGCGCATGAGCAGGCGGCCGCCCGCCTGGCGCGCGAGGCGGGCTTCACGCAGGTCAGCACCTCGCACGAAACCAGCCCCATGATGAAGTTCGTGAGCCGGGGCGACACCACGGTGGTTGACGCCTATCTCTCGCCCATCCTGCGCCGCTACGTGGACCAGGTGGCCGCCGAGATGCCGGGCGTGCCGCTGTATTTCATGCAGTCCTCGGGCGGGCTGACCGACGCGCACCGCTTCCAGGGCAAGGACGCGATCCTCTCGGGCCCCGCGGGCGGCATCGTGGGCATGGCCCGGACCGCGGAGCTGGCCTTTGGCGGCGAGGGCGCCGCCGTGCGCGTCATTGGCTTCGACATGGGCGGCACCAGCACCGACGTGAGCCACTACGCGGGCGCTTTCGAGCGTGAGTTCGAGACCCAGGTGGCGGGCGTGCGCATGCGCGCGCCGATGATGAGCATCCACACCGTGGCGGCGGGCGGCGGCTCCGTCCTGGGCTTCGACGGTGCGCGCTTTCGCGTGGGCCCCGAGAGCGCGGGCGCCAACCCTGGCCCGGCCAGCTACCGGCGCGGCGGCCCGCTGGCCGTGACCGACGCGAACGTGATGGTGGGCAAGATCCAGCCCATGCACTTTCCAAGCGTGTTCGGCCCTGCCGCCAACGAGGCACTCGACGCCGAGGTGGTGGCGCAACGCTTTGGCGACCTGGCCGCGCAAATCGGCCGCAGCGCGGAGGATGTGGCGCATGGCTTCATCCAGATCGCGGTGCAGCAGATGGCCAATGCCATCAAGAAGATCAGCGTGGCGCGCGGCTACGACGTGACGCGCTACACCCTGCAGTGCTTTGGTGGCGCGGGCGGGCAGCATGCCTGCCTGGTGGCGGACGCGCTGGGCATGGAACGCGTTTTCGTGCATCCGCTGGCGGGCGTGCTCTCGGCCTACGGCATGGGCCTGGCCGATCAGAACGTGATTCGCGAGCAGGCGGTGGAGCGGCCCCTGGCCGCCGGGACGCTGCCCGAAGTGGCCGCCACGCTCGATGCGCTGGCGCAGGCCGCGCAGGCCGAACTGGCGCAGCAACAGGCGGCGGGGGGCGCGGTGACCGCGCACCGCCGCGTGCACGTGCGCTACGAGGGCTCGGACTCCGCCCTGGTCGTGCCCTTTGGCAGTCTGGACGCCATCGTCGCGGGCTTCGAGGCCGCGTACCGCCAGCGCTTTGCCTTTCTCATGCAGGGCAAGGGGCTGGTGGTGGAGGCCGTCTCGGTCGAGGCCGTGGTGGCGGGCGACGCGCCAGCGGAGAAGTTGCAGAGCCTGCACCCCGCGCGCGAGGCCCCGATCCGCGGCACCGTGCGCATGTACACCACGGGCGTGCAGGGCGCCGCGCAGTGGTATGACGCGGCCCTGGTGGTGCGCGCCGACCTGCGCCCCGGTGACGTGATCGCGGGTCCGTCCATCATCGCCGAGCAGAATGCCACCACCGTGGTGGAGCCTGGCTGGGCGGCGCGCATCACGGCCTACGACCACATCGTGCTCGAGCGCGTGGCCGCGCGTGCCGTGCGCCATGCCGTGGGCACCACGGTGGACCCGGTGCTGTTGGAGGTGTTCAACAACCTGTTCATGAACATCGCCGAGCAGATGGGCCTGCAGCTGCAGAACACCGCGTACTCCGTCAACATCAAGGAGCGGCTGGATTTCAGCTGTGCGCTGTTCGACGCCGAGGGCCAGCTCATCGCCAACGCGCCGCACATGCCCGTGCACCTGGGCTCCATGGGCCAGAGCATCCAGACCGTGATCCACGAGAACCGGGGGCGCATGCGCCCCGGCGACGTGTACGTGCTCAACGACCCGTACCACGGCGGCACGCATTTGCCGGACATCACCGTCATCACGCCCGTGTATGTCGGCGATGCGGCCGATGGAGCCGAGCCCACCTTCTACGTGGGCAGCCGCGGCCACCACGCCGACGTGGGCGGCGCCACGCCGGGTTCGATGCCGCCGTTTTCCACGCGCATCGAGGAAGAGGGTGTGCAGATCCACAACTTCAAGCTCGTCGAACGCGGCGTGCTGCGCGAGCGCGAGATCCTCGCGCTGCTGGCCAGCGGCGAATACCCCAGCCGCAACCCGCAGCAGAACCTGGCCGACCTGAAGGCGCAGATCGCCGCCAACGAGAAGGGCGTGCAGGAACTGCACAAGATGGTGCAGCAGTTCGGCCTGCCCGTCGTACAGGCCTACATGCGCCACGTGCAGGACAACGCCGAGGAATCCGTGCGCCGCGCCATCACCCAGCTGGCCGCGCGGCTGAAGGACGGGCGCTTCACCCTGCCGCTGGACAACGGCGCGCAGATCCAGGTGGCGGTGCACATCGACGCCGCCACGCGCAGCGCCGACATCGACTTCACCGGCACCTCGCCCCAGCAGGGCAACAACTTCAACGCCCCCAAGGCCGTGTGCATGGCCGCCGTGCTGTATGTGTTCCGCACGCTGGTGGACGACGACATTCCGCTCAATGCGGGCTGCCTCAAGCCGATCCGGGTCACCATACCGCCGGGCTCCATGCTCAACCCGAACCCACCGGCCTCGGTGGTGGCGGGCAATGTGGAAACGTCCACCTGCATCACCAACGCGCTGTATGGCGCGCTGGGCATCATGGCGGCGGGCCAGTGCACCATGAACAACTTCACCTTCGGCAACGCGCACCACCAGTACTACGAGACCATCTCGGGCGGCAGCGGCGCGGGTGGCATCTTCGACGCGCAGGGCGCTCTGGCGGGCGGCTTTGCGGGCACGAGCGTGGTGCAGACGCACATGACCAACTCGCGCCTGACCGACCCCGAGGTGCTCGAATTCCGCTTCCCCGTCTTCCTGGAGAGCTACGAGATCCGCAAGGGCTCGGGCGGCGCGGGGCGCTGGCGCGGCGGCGACGGCGGCGTGCGCCGCGTGCGCTTCCTGGAGCCCATGACGGCCAGCATCCTCTCCAACGGCCGCCACCGCGGCGCCTTCGGCATGGCGGGCGGGGCGGACGGTGCCCCCGGCATCAACCGCGTGGTGCGGTCCGATGGGCGCGTGGAGCCTCTTGACCATATCGGCCAGGCGCAGATGCAGCCGGGGGACATGTTCGAGATCCACACCCCGGGGGGCGGAGGGTTTGGGGTTGCCTGAGGTGGTTAGAGGCCAAATTGGCCTCTAGCGCGCGTCTGGCGGGCGCTGCCAGCTATTAATTCAGGAGTCCCTGCCAGACGATGGCGCGGACAGGCTGGGCGGCACGTTGCGCCCGGCACGCCGGGCGCGGAACAGCGCGGCGCGCATGAGGAAGATGTTGGTCACCGGCACCGTGATGGCCACGAAAAGGGCAATCAGCAGCGCATGCACCGCCAGTCCGTGGCCTTGCACCGAGAAGTAGATCCACGTGGCGTGCATGATGCTCCAGCAGCCCAGCGTGGCGATGATGGAGGGGGCGTGCACGCGCTCGAAATAGCTGCTCAGGCGCAACAGGCCCACCGAGCCCAGCAGCGCCAGTCCTGCGCCCAGCAGCACGAGGATGGCCACGATGATCTCCAGCCACAGGGCCATGGGTTCGCCGCTCATGCTTGTTGCCCCCACGTTTGCCGCTGCGCGTGCGGCGCTGCCCCCCGAGGGGGCTGAGCTGGCTTGGGGCGGCGCGGCGCGGCGGTCATTCGATCACCTCCCCGCGCAGCAGGAACTTGGCCATGGCCGTGGAGCCGACAAAGCTGAACACCGCGATCAGCAGCGCGGCCTCGAAGTAGTTGCTGCTGCCGTAGAGAAGGCCCAGCACCAGCATCAACAGCATGCCGCACAGGTACATGCAGTCCAGCGCCAGCACGCGGTCCTGCGCCGAAGGGCCCTTGAGCAGGCGCACCAGGCAGCAGCCCATGGCCAGCGCCAGCATGGCCAGGGCGATGGGCAGGGCCCAGGAGAGGATGGGATGGGTCATGACTCGAAAATCTCCATCAGTGGGCGCTCGTAGCGCTGCTTGACGTGGTCGATGATGGCTTGCGGATCGCCCACCTCCAGCACATGCAGGCGCAGCAGTGAGCGATCCATCGACAGCTCGGCCCAGGCCGTGCCGGGCGTGATGCAGACGATCACAGCCAGCACCGCCAGGGCGTTGGGGTCGCGCAGTTCCAGCGGAATGGTGACGAAATCCGCCGGGTGCCTGCGCAGCGACGGAAACAGCAGAAAGCGCGCCACCTGCAGGTTGGACTGGGTGGTGTCGGCCACCACCGTGAACCCCAGGCGCAGCACGGTGAGCGGATGGCGTATGCGCACCGGCAGCGGGCGCAGGCCCGCGGTCATCACAGGCACCACCAGGGCCACCAGCAGGCCCATGAGCATCTGGCCCGCGCTCAGTGACTGGTTTAGCAGCAGCCACACCACGAACAGCGCCGCGGACAGCAGCGGCGCAGGGAACAGGCGCTTGATCATCGCGGTGCCTCCGGGGTGTCAGCGGGTGTTACGGGGCCGGGCTTTGGCGTGGCAGACATCACGGCGTCAATGTAGGTGCCGGGCGCGTGCAGGGCGTTGGCTGTGGCCTCGGTAAAGCGGATCACCGGGCCTGCCTGCACCGTCAGCGCCGCGCAGGCGCCCAGCAGCAGGGCAATGGGCAGGCCTTCGGCCAGGCGCACCTGCGGAGCACCGCGATCGTGCCGCGCCCAGAAGTAGCGCACGCCGGTGCGCGTGAGCGCAATCAGCGCCAGCAGCCCCGTGACGATGAGCAGGCCAAACAGCAGCCAACCCGCCGTGCCCAGGTGCTGGCCTGCGGACGAACCCAGTCCCAGCGGGTTGAGCAAGGCCGTGAGCATGGCTAGCTTGCCTACAAAGCCCGACAGTGGCGGCAGCCCCGTGATGACCAGCGTGCACACCATGAAGCCCAGGCCCAGCAGGGCGGCGGCGGCGGGAATGACCTTGCCGATCAGCACCTCTTGGTCCTCGTCGAAGTTCAGCCCCACGTAGGTTTTCAGGTCGGGTGCGAGGAAGGGGGCGTCGTCATCCGGCGGCGGGCCGTCGCTGCGCCAGCGCTCCACCAGGTCGGCCACGAGGAAGAGGGCGCTCACGGCCAGTGTGGAGCTGGGCAGGTAGTACAGCAGCCCGGCCGTGAGCAGGTTCTGTCCGAAGCCCGTGGCCGCCAGCAGCGTGCCCGAGGAGAGGACGGCCGCATAACCCGCAAGGTGCGTGAGGCGCGATGCGCCCAGCATGCCGATGGCGCCAAACGCCATGGTCGCCATGCCCGCCCCGATCAGCCACAGGCTGCCGAACAGGGCGGAAACACCGGCCTCGCTGCTGAAAAGCAGCGTCCATAGCCGCAGAATGGTGTAGATACCCACTTTGGTCATCAACGCAAAAAGGGCACCCACGGGTGCCGTGGCCGCGCTGTAGGCAGGCACCAGCCAGAAATTGAGCGGCCATACGGCGGCCTTGATCAGAAACGCCGTGGCCAGGATGCCCGCCGCCGCGTGCAGCAGGCCCCGGTCGGCGTCGGCCACCTGCGGAATGCTGCGGGCCAGGTCGGCCATGTTCAGCGTGCCCGTGATGCCGTAGAGCATGGACACGCCGATGAGAAATAGCGACGAGGCTGCGAGGTTGATGGCGATGTAGTGCAGGCCAGACTGCACGCGCTGGCGCCCCGATCCATGCAGCAGCAGTCCGTAAGACGCGGCGAGCATGATCTCGAAAAACACGAACAGATTGAACAGGTCGGCCGTGAGAAAAGCCCCCGCCAGCCCCATGAGCTGGAACTGGAACAGTGGGTGGTAGTGCACCCCGGCACGGTGCCAGCGCGCGGCGGCGAACACGATGGAGGCCAGGGCCACGGTGCTGGTCAGCACCAGCATCATGGCCGAGAGACGGTCCAGCGCCAGCACGATGCCGAAGGGCGCCTGCCAGTTGGCCGCGAGATACACGCCCATGGCGCTGGTGGCGCCGGGCTGGTGGGCCCACAACAGCAGCGTGACGGCCACGAGCAGGCCCAGCAGCGTGGAGAACACGTTCAGCGCGAGTTTGAGGCGCTGGTGTTCTTCGCGCAGCAGCAGCATCAGCGCAGCCGTGAGCATGGGCAGCGCAATGGGCGCCAGCATCAGGTGCGGCATCCAGGATGAGGCCAGTTGCAGGAGAAAGTGCGAGAGCCCGCCTGTCATGGCATCTCCTGCACATCGTTGGAGCGGGTGCCGTCCACGTGGTCGGTGCCCGACAGCCCACGCGATGCCAGCAGCACCACGAGGAACAGCGCCGTCATGGCAAACCCGATCACGATGGCGGTGAGCACCAGGGCCTGGGGCATGGGGTCGGCGTAGTGCTGCAGGTCTTGCGGCAGACCGGGGCGCAGCACGGGCTCCTTGTCAAGCGCCAGGCCCAGGCGGCCCATGCTGAAGATGAACAGGTTGACCGCATAGGACAGCAGTGACAGTCCCATGATGATCTGGAAGGTGCGGGGCCGAAGCAGCAGCCACACGCCCGCTCCGGTGAGAACGCCGATGGCGATGGCGAGAACGATTTCCATCAGGCGGCTCCTATGGCAGGCTGGGCGGCTGCGGCGGCTTGTTCAGCCGCTTCTTCCGCCAGGCGGGCGTGGTAGCGGTGGCCGCGCACCGACTGGTGGGCAATGGCAGTCAGGATGAGCATGGTGGAGCCGACCACCAGGGCAAACACCCCCATGTCGAAGAACATGGCGCTGGCGATATGGATGTCCCCCACCACGGGCAGGGTCAGGTGAAAGGTGTGGCTGGTCAGGAACGGATAGCCCACGGTGATGGCGCCCAGGCCCGTGCCCAGCGCGAACAGCAGACCGGTGGCAATCCAGCGGCGCGGGTACAAGGGCAGGTGGGCCTCCACCCATTCGGTGCCCGAGATGATGTATTGCAGCAGCAGTCCCACAGAGAACACCAGCCCCGCCACAAAGCCGCCGCCGGGCTCGTTGTGGCCGCGCATGAACAGGTAGAACGACACCAGCACCGCGAAAGGCAGCAGCAGCCGCACCAGCACGGCGGGCACCATGAGGTAGCCCACGGCGGTGTCGGCGGCGTTGCGCGGGTTGAGCAGGTCGGTCTGCAGGTCGGCAGGCATATTGCGCTGCTGTTCGGGCAGGTCCATGATTTCGCGCGCGGGGCGAAAGCGCCGCAGCAGCGCATAGACCGTCAGGGCAACGATCCCCAACACTACGATTTCACCAAAGGTGTCAAAGCCGCGGAAGTCCACCAGCATCACGTTCACCACGTTGGTGCCACCGCCCTCGCTCAGGGCGCGCTCCAGGAAGAAGGTGGAGGTGCTCTCGGGGAAGGGGCGGCTCATCATGGTGAAGGCCAGCCACGCCATGCCGCAGCCCGCCGTGACGGACAGGCCCAGGTCGCGCACGCGGCGCACCAGGGTGCTGCGGCGCTCCGCCAGGGTGGGCAGGCGCAGGCTCTCGTCGCGCTTGGGCAGCCAGCGCAGGCCCAGCAGGATGAGCACCGTGGTCACGATCTCCACCGTGATCTGCGTGAGCGCCAGGTCCGGCGCCGAGAACCACAAGAAGGTGATGCAGGTGCACAGCCCCGCGCCGCCCAGCAGTGTGAGCGCAGCCAGCCGGTGGTACTTGGCCTGCCACGCCGCTGCCACGGCGCACACCATGCCCAGGCCCCACAGCAGCACGAAGGACGGCGGCAGCGGCAGTGTGCCCCGATTGCCCAGCTCCAGCCCCTGTTTGAGCAGAGGCAGCGCCCCGGCCATCAGCGCCGCGCCCACCAGCCACAGCATCTGCCACTGCAGGCGCTGGGTGGCGAGCCAGCGCTTGCCCGTGCGCCCGGCCCGCGTGACCATGGCCAGCGTCTTGACGAACAGTTGCGGACCGCTGATGCGGTGCATGAGCGGCGGTGCGTCCACCTTTTCGGCGTTGCGCAGCGTGCGCAGCAGCAGGTACAGCGCAATGCCGCCGCCCAGCGCAACAAGGCTCATCACGAAGGGCGTGTTGAAGCCATGCCATACCGCCAGGCTGAAGGTGGGCAGCTCGCCACCCACCACAGGGGCCGCCGCCGCGTTGAGATAGCGTCCCACTGACCACGCGGGGAAGATGCCGACCACCAGGCAGGCCAGCACCAGCAGCTCCACCGGCACGCGCATCCAGTGCGGCGGCTCGTGCGGTGGGTGGGGCAGGTCGGTGGCTGGTGGGCCACAGAAAACATCCACCGCAAAGCGCAGTGCGTAGGCCACGCTGAACATGCCTGCAATGGTGGCCGCGATGGGCAGCACCGTAGCCACCAGCGGCGTGGTGTGCAGGAACACGGTTTCGGCAAAGAACATTTCCTTGGACAGAAAACCGTTGAGCAGTGGCACGCCCGCCATGGCCGCGCTGGCCACCATGGCCAGCGTGGCGGTGATGGGCATCATGGTGCGCAGGCCCGACAGGCGTCGGATGTCGCGTGTGCCGCTTTCGTGATCGACAATGCCCGCCGCCATGAACAGAGAGGCCTTGAAGGTGGCGTGGTTCATGATGTGGAACACGGCGGCCACGGCGGCCAGCGGGCTGTTCAGGCCCAGCAACAGGGTGATCAGGCCCAGGTGCGAAATGGTGGAATAGGCCAGCAGCCCCTTGAGGTCATGCTGGAACATGGCGGCGTAGCCGCCGATCAGCAGCGTGGCCAGGCCCGCGCCACCCACGAGCCAGAACCAGGGCTCGGTGCCACCCATCACGGGCCACAGGCGTGCCAGCAAGAAGACGCCCGCCTTGACCATGGTGGCCGAATGCAAATAGGCCGACACCGGTGTGGGCGCCGCCATGGCCTGCGGCAGCCAGAAGTGGAACGGGAATTGTGCGCTCTTGGTGAACGCGCCCAGCAGCACCAGCACCAGGGCCGGGAGGTACAGCGGATGGTCCTTGACCTGCTGGCCCGCCACCAGCACATGGTCCAGGTCGTAGCTGCCCACCATGTGGCCCACCAGCAGCATGCCGCCCAGCATGCACAGGCCACCCGTGCCCGTCACCGTCAGCGCCATGCGCGCTCCGCGCTGCGCGTCCTTGCGGTGGTGCCAGTAGCCGATGAGCAAGAACGAGAACAGGCTGGTCAGCTCCCAGAAAAAGGCCAGCTGAATGATGTTGCCCGACAGCACGAGCCCGGCCATCGCCCCCATGAAGGCCAGAAAGAATGAGAAGAAGCGCGGCACCGGGTCGGCGGGCGACATGTAGTAGCGTGCATACAACACTACCAGTGCGCCGATGCCCAGTACCAGCATGCTGAACATCCAGGCAAAGCCATCCATGCGCAGCACGAAGTTCAGGCCCAAGGTGGGGAGCCACGTGATTTCCTGGCGTATGACGCCGCCGTCCGCGATCTCCGGGAAATACAGCGCGGCCTGTACCGTGCAGAACAGGGCGATAAGCCCGGCCAGCGTGGACTCGGTATTGCGGGCATTGGCGGGCAGCACCGCCGCCAGCAGGCTGCCGATGAAGGGGAGAAGAATGAGCGTGATCAGGGACATGCGCGGGCAATTTTAGGGGCAGCTTGCAAAAACCCTGCCCGGCCCTCGTCGTTGTACTCGTTGGCCACAAAAAAACAAACCCGCCGTAGCGCGCTTGCAGCCTGCGCAATCTGCTTAGTTTTTGCTAGCGCTGTACTTCTTGCCGTTGACGGTCAGGCCTTGGTTGGAGAAGTTCACGGCGCTCTTGGGCCCCAGGCCGCTCACGCGGCCGATGAGGTCGCTCCAGTCCTTGAAGGGTGCGGTTTTGCGCTCGTCAAGAATGCGGCCTGACAGTCCCGGTCCGATGCCCTTGATACCGTCGAGCTCGGCCACGGTGGCCGTGTTGACGTCCACGGCTGCGAAGACGGCGGTGGCCAGCAGCGTGGCGACGAGGGTGAGCAGTTTCTTGAGCATGGGGCGTGTCTTTTTGGCCGCGGCTCAGAGCTCTTCGACGCGGCGGGCCGGGTAGCTGTCCCAGGTCTGGCAGCCGGGGCACTGCCAGAAATGCTGGCGCGCCTCGAAGCCGCAGGCCGCGCAGCGGTAGCGCGTGAGGGGCTTGACCGCGTGCTCCAGCGCGCGCTGGATCTGGGGGTGAAACTCTTCGTGCGTGAGCGTTTCTCCTGCCAGCCATTTGGCGGCGGCAACGAGCGAGCGCTCCTTGTCCAGATGTTCCACGTAGCGTTGTCGGGCCGAGCCGCTGGTGGCGTCGTCGGCGGCCTCCATGGCGACGATGCTTTCCAGTACATCGAGCGAAGGGGCTTGCGCATAGTGGGCCTGCAACAGGGCGTGGACCTCGGGCGTGCGCCCGCTGGCCATGGCGGCCTCCACCATCAGTGGGGCAGCCAGGGGCAGGGCGGCGGGATTGCGCTCGCCCAGGGCCTTGAGGGTGGCCAACACGGCAGCGGGCTGGCCCATCAGGCGCTGCAGCCGCGCCAGTTCGATGCGGGCGCGTGCGGCGTCTGGGGCAGCGGCCACGGCCTGTTCCAGCAGGGCCTGCGCGCCCGTGAGGTCGCCGTGCCCGCTGAGCGCCAAGGCCTGTTCGCAGAGATAGTGCGCCTGCCGCGTGCTGAAGTCGCCCTGCTGTGCGTCGTGCATCTTGCGGGCAATGGCGGCGGCGTGGGGCCAGTCGCGCGAGCGCTCGTAGATGGCCAGCAGCGCCAGGCGGGCCTGGGGCTCGAACGGCGTGCCTTCGAGCCGCTGCAGCGCATCTTCCGCGCGGTCGAGCAGTCCGGCTTTGAGAAAGTCCAGCGCCAGTGCGTGCTGGGCGCGCTCCCGGTCGGCGCGGCTGAGATCGCCGCGCGAGAGCAGGTGCTCGTGCACGCGCACGGCGCGGTCGTATTCGCCCCGGCGGCGAAACAGGTTGCCCAGGGCAAAGTGCAGCTCGGAGGTGTCGGGGTCGTTCTGCACGGCTTCGATGAAGGCGTCGATGGCCTGGTCCTGCTGCTCGTTGAGCAGGAAGTTCAGGCCCTTGAAGTAGGCCTTGGGCGCACGGCGGTTCTCGGCACGCAGCTGGCGCAGGTCAAAGCGCGAGGCCAGCCAGCCCAGCACAAAGGCCAGGGGCAGACCCAGAAGGATCCAGGTCAGGTCATATTCCATGGATGGTGGAGGGCAGGTCGGGCGGTGGAGGCGGGGCGGCAGGCGTGTTGCTGGCGGCTGCCGCGGGGGCTTGGAGGGGGGCGGCGACCGCGGCGTGCACCTTGCGGGCCGCCGTGCGGTGCCGCCACCAGCGCGGCACCATGCCCAGAACCCCCACGACCACGCCCGCGGCAAAGGCCGTCAGCACGACCAGCACCAGCGGCGCGCGCCACTGCGTGCCAAAGAAGAAGTGCACGGTGGCGTCTTGCTGGTTGTTCAGGGCAAACGCGAACAGGGTAAAAAAAATGGCCGCCTTGAGCAGCCACAGGAAGTATTTCATCGGTCTCCCCAGTGGTGCAGGCATTCTAAGCCTTTGTCACCAAGGATATAAACCAAATTAGCCTCTAGCGCTTATCAGGCAAGCGCAAGCAGCTATCAATTTTGATTTGCGCCGTCTTCCATCTCTGCGGTTCGCTTGTCCACGGCCTCGCGCAAGGCCTTGCCGGGCTTGAAGTGGGGCACGCGCTTTTCAGGAATGGCCACGGCTTCGCCGCTGCGGGGGTTGCGGCCCATGCGGGGCGGGCGGTGGTTGACCGAGAAGCTGCCAAAGCCCCGGATTTCAATGCGGTGACCGCGTACCAGGGCATCGCCCACGGCGTCCAGAAGCGTCTTGACGGCGTATTCGGCATCGCGATGGGTGAGCTGGCCAAAGCGGGCGGCCAGTTCTTCAACGAGGTCTGAGCGGGTCATGGAATCTTGGGGCATGGGCGGAGGTCGTTACTGAAAAAAGAGCGGGCGCACAAGGCGCCCGCTGTCTGACCGTTTAACGGGTCAGTGCTTTACTTTTCCGAGCTGTCCAGCTTGGCGCGCAGCAGGGCGCCCAGGCTGGTCGTGCCAGCGCTTTCGCGGCTGGACTGCTGGCTCAGGCTGGCCATGGCGCCTTGTTCGTCGGCCATGTCCTTTTGCTTGATCGACAGCTGGAT
>DAIQRN010000372.1:0-3426 GCA_036786185.1 Acidovorax sp.
GCCATGAGCTACCAGTACCTGGTGGGCGCCGAGATCGACTACAAGGAAGACCTGCAGGGCGCCCAGTTTGTGATCAAGAACCCCAACGCCACCACCACCTGCGGTTGTGGCTCCAGCTTCACGGCCTGACCGCGGCCGGTCGACAGGCCGGTAAAGACACCAAAGCCGCCCTCGGGCGGCTTTTTTTACATGGCTGGGCTGTGTTGAGCGTCAGGCCATCACGCCGGATACACGGCGCCCAGCACCCGCAGGCCCGCGGCGCCGGTCACGCTGGGCAGGTTGCCGGGGGATCCGTGCAATGCCTGGTGGGCCAGCCAGGCAAACGCCGCTGCCTCGACCTGCAGCGCGGGCAGGCCCAACGTGTCGGTGGCCACCACCTGCAGCTGCGGGCAGAGCGCCTGCAGGCGGCGCATCAGATGCTGGTTCAGTGCGCCGCCACCGCAGATGGCCAACGGTTTGGTGAGCTGTTTGCTATTATTTTGATAGCTATTGACGCTTGCTGCACAAGCGCTGGCGGTGAATTCTGTCAATGTGGCCTGGACGTCCGCCGGATGGGCCGTTTGAAGGCGAGCCAGGTGGCCGTCCAGCCAGCCGGGGTTGAACAGGTCGCGCCCCGTGCTCTTGGGGGGCGGTTTGTGCAGATAGGGCTCTTGCAGCAGCGCGGCCAGCAGGTCGGGCAGCACCTGGCCACTGGCCGCCCAGGCGCCGCCGGCGTCAAACGGCTGGCCCCGGTGCTGCTGGCACCAGTAGTCCATGAGCGCGTTGCCGGGGCCGCAGTCGAAACCCAGCACGCTGCCATCCGCGCCCAGCACGCTGAGGTTGGAGATGCCGCCGATGTTGAGCACCAGCACGGTCTCGCCCCTGCGGCCAAACACGCCTTGGTGAAAGGCGGGCACCAGCGGCGCGCCCTGGCCACCCGCCGCCACGTCGCGGCTGCGGAAGTCGGCGACCACCGGAATGCCGGTGCATTCGGCCAGCAGCGCGGGGTTGCCCAGCTGCAGCGTGTAGCCCGTGCCGTCGAATTCCTGCGGGCGGTGGCGCACCGTCTGACCATGGGCGCCAATGGCGCGGATGGCGCTGGCGTCGTGGCCGCTCTGGGCCAGCAAGGCCTGCACGACCTGCGCATAGGCGCGCGACAGCGCATTGCCTGCCAGTGCGGCGCGGTGCAGCTCGTCGTTGCCAGGGGTGTTGAGGGCGAACAGCTCGGCCCGCAGCGGGGGCGCAAAGGGGGCGCTGGCATGGTGCGTGGCCACCATGCGCGGCCCGGCAAAATCCACCAGCACGCCGTCGATCCCGTCGAGCGAAGTGCCCGACATCAGGCCGATGTACAGCTCGGATGCGCTCACGGGAGCTGTGAGGAAGACGTGGGCTGAAAAGCCGTAAGCTCGGCGGCCCCAAAGCCATTGCAACCGGCGCGGCCGGGTTCAGTGGCCGCCGCGCAAGGGCCGCCCCGCCGCGCTGGCGGCGTCCCACCCGGGGGGGACGGCGCGAAGCGACTCAGGGGGAGCTGCACTTTATTCTGCGCTGGCTTGCTCGATCAAGGCTGCGGCCGACAGCTGCACACGCATGCCCGCAGCCAGGCGGTCGAACGCCGGGCGTGCCGCGGCCGAGATGGGGGTGCCGCTCTCGCTGGCCGCCACGATGGTCATGGGGTCCTGGTGCTGGCCGTTCACGCGGAACTCAAAGTGCAGGTGTGGCCCGGTGGCCCAGCCGGTGGAGCCCACGGCGCCCACGGTCTGGCCTTGCTCCAGGGACTGGCCCTGGCGCACGTCGATGCGGCTCAGGTGGGCATAGACGGTGACGTGCTGGTTGCGGTGCTTGACGAAGACCACGTTGCCAAAGCCATTCTGCACCCCGGCAAACTCGACCACACCGTCACCCACGGTGCGCACGGCGGTGCCCGTGGGGGCCGCAAAGTCGGTGCCCAGGTGGGCACGCCAGGTTTTCAGGATGGGGTGCAGGCGCATCTTGAAGCCGCTGGACACGCGCGAAAACTCGACGGGCGAGGTCAGATAGGCGCGGCGCATGCTTTCGCCGTCCAGCGTGTAGTACGAGCCCTTGGTGGCACCCGGCTCCTGGAACCAGAGGGCCTGGTGGGTCTTGCCGCCGTTGACGAACTCGGCGCTCAGCACGCGGCCGCTGGACAGGGGCTCGCCGTCGGCCTCCTTGGTCTCATAGACCACGGAGAAGCGGTCGCCCTTGCGCAGCGAACGGCGAAAGTCGATGTTGCCCGAGAAAAGCTCGGCCATCTGCACGGCCACGGCATCGGGGATGTTGGACGCATCGGTGGCGGCAAACAGCGAGCTGTGGATGACGCCGCCCGCCAGGCGGCTGCTGGTGGTCATGGGAGCGGTTTCCAGGCGCGACGCAAACTGGCCCTCGCCCGAGCGCTCCACGATCAGGCGGCGGAAGTTGCCGCTGTCATCGGGCACCCAGCGCACGGTCAGGCGGGTCAGGCGGTGGTCGTCGGTGGTCTCGGCCGTCACGGTGCGGCTGGTGCGGCCCAGCACGTTCTGGCGCACCGAGGCGTCGCTGCGCAGGAAGGCGGCGGCGACCGGGTCGGCCACGCCCAGGCGCTGCAGCAGGGATTCGGGCGTGTCGCTGGAGCGCACCTGCTCCGAGCGAAACAGCGAGAAGCCAGGGGATTCGAGCTGGCCCAGCACCAGGTTCTCGGCCAGTGACTCGACGGGCAGCGTCACCATGCGCACGGGCAGCTCGGCCGGGTCCGGCGCGAAGGAGGCCACGGCGAATGCGCCGCCGCCGCCGGTCAGCAGCACGGCGGCGATGGCGGCGGTAATGCGCTTGGGGTGTTTCTGGAGGGTGTGGGACAACCGGTCGATGAGAGCGGTACTGGCGGTGGTCAAGCCGTGAATCAAGGTCTTTCCCCAGGGTGTGCGTGGCTCCAGCGCACTTCCCCACTGCGCGCGCAGGTGGAGCAAGGCGGGAGACGCGGGCTGTCAGGTGTCAGGCGTTCGACGCGGGCCTTGCCGGGTCGAACGGGCGGGCCTACTAGAATCCGCCTTGGCAATGTGGGCTGAATTATAGCGACGCATGTTGTATAGACATCCCAAAAAACCCTTATGAATCAATCTGCTACTGAAAAAGATCCGATGTCCGAAGGTGTGCGCCGGGCGCTGGACGTCTCGCTGCGCGGCGTGCAAGAACTGCTGCCCCAGGACGAATGGGTGAAAAAGCTCGCACGCTCGGAGGTCACGGGCCAGCCGCTGCGCATCAAGCTGGGGCTGGACCCCACGGCGCCCGACATCCACATCGGCCACACGGTGGTGCTCAACAAGATGCGCCAGCTGCAGGACCTGGGCCACCAGGTGATCTTTCTGATCGGCGACTTCACCACGCTGATCGGCGACCCCTCGGGCCGCAACAGCACGCGCCCGCCGCTCACGCCCGAGCAGATCAAGTTCAACG
>DAIQRN010000373.1:0-3417 GCA_036786185.1 Acidovorax sp.
TCGCCGTCATCGTGCGCCAGGAGATCGTGCTGGCCATCATGGGCGGCATCTTCGTGGTCGAGGCCCTGTCGGTCATGCTGCAGGTGACCTGGTTCAAGTACACCAAGAAGCGCTACGGCGAGGGCCGGCGCCTCTTGAAGATGGCGCCGCTGCACCATCATTTTGAAAAGAGCGGCTGGAAGGAAACGCAGGTGGTCGTGCGCTTCTGGATCATCACCATGCTGTTGTGTCTCATCGGCCTGTCCACGCTGAAACTGCGATGAACCCGGACGATCCCCTCCTGCCCGAGCCTGCCGCACCCCCGGTGGCCCTGCCGCCCGAGGCCGAGGCGGGCGCTGCCGTGCCCGCAGCGGGTAAGCGCGCGGCAGCCCCCGCGTGGGACCCAGAGGCGCCCCCGGCCATCTCTGCCGCGCAGGCTGCTGCCGACTTTGTGGCGCAGATTTTTGCCGATGTGGCCGCCCCCGAGGCTGCGGCCGCAGAGCCACCGCTGGCCGCAGAGGCCGCCGACGAGCCCGCCACCACCGAAGCGCCCGCCCAGCCCCAGGGCCGTCCTGGCGAGGGCCTGGCGCTGCTGCAGGGTCAGAACGTTCTCATCCTGGGCCTGGGCGCCTCGGGCCTGGCCATGGCGCGCTGGTGCGTGCGCTGTGGTGCCAGCGTCACCGTGGCCGACACGCGCGCAGCGCCGCCACAACTGTCCACGCTGCAGCAGGAACTGCCCCAGGTGCGCTTTGTGGCAGGCGCCTTCGACGCCGCCCTGGTCGAGGGCCAGGACCTGCACGCGGTCTATCGTTCGCCGGGCCTTAGTCCCCAAACAATTGCTCCTGTATTGGTAGCTGCTAGCGCTTGTGGGATAAGCTCTGGAGGCGAATTAAGCTTGTATTCCGGGGCCTTGGCCGCGCTGCGCGCCTCGCATGGCTATGCGCCCGCCGTGCTGGCCATCACGGGCACCAATGGCAAGACCACGGTCACCTCGCTCACCGGGCAGCTCATGGAGCGCTCGGGCAAGAGCGTGGCCGTGGCGGGCAACATCGGCCCCACGCTGCTCGACACACTGGCGGACCATATCGACGCGGGCACGCTGCCCGACGTGTGGGTGCTGGAGCTGTCGAGCTTCCAGCTCGACGGCGCGAGCGTGGGTGAAGGGGGCTTCGAGCCCACGGCAGCCACGGTGCTCAACATCACGCAGGACCACCTGGACTGGCATGGCGACATGGCCGCCTACGCCGCGGCCAAGGCGCGCATCTTTGGCGAGCAAGGGCTCATGGTGCTCAACCGCGAAGATGCCGCCGTCATGGGCATGCTGCCACCGCCCGTCAAGGTCAAGCTGCAAAAGCCGCAGGTGCGCGAACACATCACCTTCGGTGCCGACATGCCCCAGCGCCCCGGCGATTTCGGCATCGAGGTCGTGAGCGGCATGCCCTGGCTGGTGCGCGCCATGGAGGCCGATGAAACGCTCAAGCGCGCCCGCAATGCCGCGCAGGAAGATTTGCACGTACAACGCCTGATGCCGGCGGACGCGCTGCGCATCCGTGGCCGCCACAACGCCGTGAATGCGCTGGCCGCACTGGCTCTGGCCTCGGCTGCGGGCTGCACGCTGGCGCCGCTGCTGTACGGCCTGCGCGAGTACCGGGGCGAGCCGCACCGCGTGGAGTCCGTGGCCATCATCAACGAGGTCGAATACTTCGACGACAGCAAGGGCACCAACGTGGGCGCCACCGTGGCAGCCTTGAACGGCCTGGGCGCGGAGCGCCGCATGGTCGTCATTTTGGGCGGCGACGGCAAGGGGCAGGACTTCTCGCCGCTGGCCGCCCCCGTGGCGCGCCATGCGCGCGCCGTGGTGCTGATTGGGCGCGACGCGCCACTGATCCGCGCCGCGCTGCAGGACAGCGGCGTGGACCTGGTTGACGCCGAGACGCTGCCGCAGGCGGTGGAGCTGGCCACGCGCCGCGCCCATGCGGGCGATGCCGTGCTGCTGTCGCCCGCCTGCGCCAGCTTTGACATGTTCAAGAGCTACGAGCACCGTGCGCAGGTCTTTTGCGACACCGTGCACGCCCTGGCCGACGATGCAATGGGAGGCATGGCATGAGCGCCGCGCCCAGCAGCCTTTTGCAGCGCCTGACCGGCTGGTTTGGCGGCTTGCCCGGCAAGGCCGCCGAGGTGCTGCCCGTGCGCGTGGGCGGCACGGACTACCGGCCCCGCGCCTCCAACACACCGGCCAGCGTGCTGGGCTTCGACCAGGCCCTGGTCTGGGTGGTGGTAGCGCTGCTCGCCTGGGGGCTGGTGATGGTCTATTCGGCGTCCATCGCCATGCCGGACAACCCGCGCTTTGGCAAGATCGCGCCCACGCACTTCCTGGTGCGCCACCTGTTTGCGCTCACCATGGGCTTTGTGGCCGCGCTGCTGGCCTTTCAGGTGCCCATGAAAGTGTGGGAGCGCGTGGCGCCCTGGCTGTTTGTGTTCTCCATCGTGCTGCTCGTCGCGGTGCTGATCCCGCATGTGGGCATGGCGGTCAACGGCGCGCGCCGCTGGCTCTCGCTGGGCGTCATGAACTTCCAGCCCTCGGAGCTGGCCAAGTTCGCCGTACTCGTCTACGCGGCCGACTACATGGTGCGCAAGATGGATGTGAAGGAGCGATTCTTTCGCGCGGTGCTGCCCATGGGCGCTGCCGTGGCCATCATCGGCGTGCTGCTGCTGGCCGAGCCGGACATGGGCGCCTTCATGGTGGTGGCGGTGATCGCCATGGGCATCCTGTTCCTGGGCGGTGTCAATGCCCGCATGTTCTTCCTGATCGCCGGGGTGCTGATGTCGGCCTTTGCGCTGATGATCGCCAGCTCGCCCTGGCGGCGCGAGCGTGTGTTTGCCTACCTCGACCCGTTCAGCGAGGAGCACGCGCTGGGCAAGGGCTACCAGCTCTCGCACTCGCTCATCGCCATCGGGCGTGGGGAGATCTTTGGCGTGGGGCTGGGCGGCAGTGTCGAGAAGCTGCACTGGCTGCCCGAGGCACACACCGACTTCCTGCTGGCCGTGATTGGCGAGGAGTTCGGTCTGGTGGGCGTGGTGCTTCTGCTCGTGCTGTTCCTGTGGATGACGCGCCGCATCATGCACATCGGCCGCCAGGCCATCGCGCTGGACCGCGTGTTCTCCGGCCTCGTCGCGCAGGGCGTGGCGATCTGGATCGGTTTCCAGGCCTTCATCAACATGGGCGTGAACCTGGGCGCACTGCCCACCAAGGGGCTCACGCTGCCGCTGATGAGCTTTGGCGGGTCGGCCGTCCTGATGAATCTGGTGGCGCTGGCCGTCGTCTTGCGCGTGGACTATGAGAACAAACTTCTCATGAGGGGGGGGCGCGTATGAGTACGCAAAAGACCGCCCTCATCATGGCCGGCGGCACCGGCGGCCATATCTTCCCCGGCCTGG
>DAIQRN010000374.1:0-3398 GCA_036786185.1 Acidovorax sp.
CCGTGATGGCGTGGGCGATGTGCTGCATCATCACCGTCTTGCCGCTCTTGGGCGGGGCCACGATCAGCGCGCGCTGGCCACGGCCGATGGGGGCAATGATGTCGATGATGCGGCCGGTGATGTTCTCCTCGCCCTTGATCTCGCGCTCGAGCTTCATCTGCTCCTTGGGGAACAGCGGCGTGAGGTTCTCGAACATCACCTTGTGCTTGTTCTGCTCGGGCGGGCCGCCGTTGACGGAGTCGAGCTTGGTCAGGGCAAAGTAGCGCTCGCCGTCTTTGGGGGTGCGCACTTCGCCTTCGATCATGTCACCGGTGTGCAGGTTGAAGCGCCGCACCTGGCTGGGCGAGATGTAGATATCGTCCGTGCTTGCCGTGAAGCTGGTGTCGGGGCTGCGCAGAAAGCCAAAGCCGTCGGGCAGGATTTCGAGCACGCCGTCGGCAAAGATCTGCTCGCCGGCCTTCGCACGCTTCTTAATGATCGCGAACATCAGCTCCTGCTTGCGCATGCGGCCGCCGTTTTCGATTTCGAGTTCTTCGGCCTGCTTGAGGACGTCAGACACGTGCAGTGCCTTGAGTTCGTTTAAGTGCATGGATGGACTCCTTGGCGGAGTGGGTAGGTGTCTTGGGGAAGGGGGCTGAATCCGGGTGGGCTGCTGTTGGCAGACCCGGCGTGCCAGGGACTCTGGTCCGGCTGCCAATGCGTGCAGGCCGGTGAGTCGAAAAGAATTATGACAGGAAAAATCGCCCACCCTGCATTGCGCGGCGCGGGCGGGGTGCGTGGCTCAGGCCAGTTGCTGGTCGATGAAGGCGGTGAGCTGTGCCTTGCTCATGGCGCCGACCTTGGTGGCAGCCAGTTGGCCGTCCTTGAACAGCATCAGCGTGGGAATGCCGCGAATGCCGAACTTGGCGGGGATCTCGCGGTTCTCATCCACGTTCATCTTTGCGATCGTGAGCTTGCCCTGGTAGGTGCCTGCCACTTCATCGAGGATGGGGGCAATCATCTTGCAGGGGCCGCACCATTCGGCCCAGTAGTCCACCAGCACCGGAGTGCCGGCTTGCAGCACATCGGCTTCAAAGCTGGCGTCGGAGAGATGTTTGATGAGTTCGCTGGCCATAGAAAATTCCTTGTGTCGGGGGCGGGTTGCTAACGGTGTACGTTTAAAGTCAGGGCATTGTGACAGAAACCAATCCCACGTTCACCGGTGTGGCCGGGCCTTGTGACGCTATGACAGTCATAGCGAAAAGTGATCAGTGCGCAGCCTTGTGGCAGCGCGTTCTGGCCCAGGTGGCCGGGCACCTGGCGCAGTGTGGCGCCCACCCCGCGCGCACCGTGGTGCTGGTGCCCTATGCCCAGCTCATGCCGCTGGCACAGCGCTGTTGGAGCGTGGCCCAACCCGACGGCTTTGCCCCCCGTTTTGAAACCACACGCAACTGGGCGCGACAACTGGCGGCTTTTGTACCCCAGGGCGACGATCTGGCGGGCGACGTGGCCCGTGACACCCTCACGGCCCGCCTGCTGCTCGACAGGGCCGGGCTGTCCGCCCAGCGCGACCTGCTGGCGACCGCCTTGCAGGAGGCCGCCGCCCAGCTCGCACCCGCCGTGGCGGCGGTGCTGCCCGATCAGCGCGAGCACTGGGGCCGACAGGCCCGCAGCTTGCTGCCCGCAGCCGACGAGGGCTCCGCACTGCGCTATGAGGCCGTGGTGGCGCGCATCGCGCTCGAATGGGTGCTGGCCTCGCGCCATGCGACGGACGTGCTGTTCGAGCCTGGTGTGCTGCACGCGGTGGACGCGCTGGTGCTGCTGCCCGGCTTTCAACCCGACGCGCTGGCGCAGGCGTTGCAAGCGCACTGGGGCGACAAAGCCGTGGCCGTGCCCCTGTGGGATGGCGCCTGTGCGCCAGAGTCCACTGCCGCCACCGTGGCCCTGCACGCAGCGCAGGACGCCGAGGACGAAGCCCAGCGCGCGGCCGCCTGCGTGCTGGCCCACTTGGCGGCCGGGCGTATGCCCGTCGCGCTGGCGGCCAATGATCGCGCGCTCACACGCCGCATCGGCGCGCACCTGGCCAGCGCGGGCGTGGCCGTGCGCGACGAAAACGGCTGGACGCTCTCCACCACCCGCGCCGCAGCCCAGCTGATGGCCGCGCTAGAGGCCTGCGCCTGGGACGCCAGCTCCGACCAGGTGCTGGACTGGCTCAAGCACACCCCCGAAGCGGACGAAGAGGGCGCGGCGGTGGTCCGCACGCTGGAGCGCGCCCTGCGCAAGGCCGCACTGGCCGCGTGGCCCCAGGCCGCCCGGCACGACTGGGCTGCCCAGCCGGAACTGGCGGCCCTGGTGGTGCGTGTGCAGGCCTGGCGCGACAGCCTGGGCGCTGCGCGCAGCTTGCCGCAGTGGCTGCAGTCGGTGCGCGGCATGTTGGTGGAATGCGGCCAGTGGGACATGCTGGAGGCCGACGCCGCAGGCGCGCGCGTGTTGACGGCCCTGCGCCTGCAAGCCGGGCAAGAGGCCGAACTCGACGGCTGGGGCGACGGCGCGGGCCGCCGCATGACGCTGGCCGAGTTCACCCGCTGGGCCAACGAAGTGCTGGAGGCCGCGCGCTACGTACCCCTTCAGGCCGGGGACCCGCCCGTGGTGGTATTGCCGCTGTCCCAATTGCTGGCGCGCCCGTTTGCCGCATTGGTGCTGCCCGGCTGCGACGAAAAGCGCCTGCAGGCCGCCCCCGAGCCCCAGGGCGACTGGACCGCCGCCCAGCGCGAAGCCTGGGGCCTGCCCACGCGCGCATCCCTGGAGACCGCCCAGCGCGCCGCCTGGCGGCATGCGCTGCAAACCCCTGCCGTGGATGTGCTGTGGCGCACCGGCGACGAGGGTGGTGAGCCCCTGCTGGCCAGCCCGCTGGTGCTGGCGCTGAAACTGGACGGCGCGGGCCAGGATGGCGTGGACCACCGCACCCGGCGCACCGTGGTGGTGGCGCCCACAGCGCGCCCCCAGCCCCAGGGCCACCGCCTGCCGGTGCAGCGCCTCTCGTCCACCGCGTATTCCGACCTGCGCCACTGCCCCTACCGTTTTTTTGCGCTGCGCCAGCTGGGCCTGCAGGAGTCCGACGAGCTGACGGCCGCCGTGGACAAGCGCGACTTTGGCACCTGGCTCCACGCGGTGCTGCAGCACTTTCATGAAGGCCTGCTGGCCGATCCGGTGCAAGACCTGCCCGCGCGGGCGGCACGCATGGATGCCGCCGCAAAGGCCGTCACCGGCCAGCAAGGGCTGGGCGAGGGCGACTTTCTGCCCTTTGCCGCAGGCTGGCCCCAGTTGCGCGACGGCTACCTGCGCTGGCTGGCGGAGCACGAGCAGACCGGCGCCGAAGACACCCAGCTGGCCTTCTACGCCGCGCTGCTCAGCCACGA
>DAIQRN010000375.1:0-3395 GCA_036786185.1 Acidovorax sp.
TACCTGTGGGACACGCCCGGCATGCTGTGGCCGCGCATCATCGTGCCCGAGAGCGGCTACAACCTGGCTGCCAGCGGCGCCGTGGGCCGCAATGCCTATGACGAGGAGCTGGTGGCGCTGGAGCTGCTGCGCCGCCTGCAGCAGCACTATGCGCCGCTGTTGGAGGCGCGCTACAAGCTCGCGCTGGCGCCCGACGCCATTGCCGCCCTGGCCGACGACGCGCTGCTCGAAGCCATCGGCAAGAAGCGCGGCGCCATGATGGGTGGCGGCCGCGTGAACCTGCAAAAGGCGGCCGAGATCGTGCTGACCGACTTTCGCAGCGCCATCCTGGGCCGCATCACGCTGGAGACGCCCGAGGAGTTCGCGGTGTGGCTGGCAGCGGGACAGGCCGAGGACGCCAAGCGCCAGGCCAGGAAGGACGCGCGCGCCAAGGCCAAAGGCAAGGGCTCGGGCGTGCGCGAGCCCCGACCGCCAGACAGCGACAGCTAGACAGGTGATTGCGTGCTCGTCTTGGGCCCGCAATCGCGCTACTATGGTTCGTCTGGAGTTCATTGCAAAAAACCATGCACACCGCCGTAGCCACTTCACCGGGTCTCCACGACGATGCCACGACGCAGCAGTTGGTGAGGGCGGGCGCATGGATGGTTGCGACCACGGGCACGCTGATCGCTCTGCTGCTGCTGCGTGACAGTCCGGTGTCCTGGACGCACGTGCTGCTGAACCTGGGCGCCGGTGTCATGGGGGCCGTGGCCGTGCTGCTGGGCCGCTTGCGGCGCTGGCAACCGGCGGCCCTGGTGCTGGTGTGGGGCGTGTGGGGCGTCGTGGCGGTGGTGGCCGCCACCAACGGCGGACTGCGCGGGCCGAACCTGCTGAATTTTCCGGTGCTTATCGTGTTCTCGGGGTGGGTCCTGGGGGTGCGCTCCACCCTGTGGCTCACCGGAGCCACGGGCACGCTGTTCCTGCTGTTCGTGTGGGCGGACCTGAACAGCTGGCTGCCCGCTGCGCGCTACGGCAATCGGGCGGCGTACATGGTTTACCTGGCCGGCATTCTGGCCGTGACGGCTGCGGCCACGCTGCTCTCGCGGCGCAGCTACCTGCGCCGGGTGAGCGAGGCGCAGCGCACCGCCTCCAGTCTGGCTGCGCGCGACGTCGAGCTGCGCAAGCTGCTGCGCGCCGTGGAGCAGAGCCCCGAAAGCATCGTCATCACCGACCTGGACGGGCGCATCGAATATGTCAATACCGCCTTCCTGCAGCGCACCGGCTACACCCAGCAGGAGGTGCTGGGCCAGACCTCGGCAGACTGTTCTGGCAATGGCCTCACGCCCGCGCAGCGCGAGGGACTGGGGGCCGCCCTGGCGCGCGGCGACACCTGGGCAGGCGAGCAGGTGAACTACCGCAAGGATGGGCAGGCGCTCATTGAATCGGTGGTGGTGGCGCCCATCCGCCAACCCGACGGCGGCGTGAGCCACTACGTGGAGCTCAAGCAGGACATCACCGAACGCAAGCGTGCCGCCGAGGAAATTCACCGCCTTTCGCACTTCGACAGCCTCACCGGCCTGCCCAACCGCTTCACGCTGATGGAGCACCTGAGCCTGCTGCTGCAGCGCCCGGGCACCGCGCAGCACGCGCTGCTGGTGCTGGACCTGGACCGTTTCACCACCTTCAACGACGCGCGGGGCAGCGAGATGGGCGACCGCCTGCTGTGTGCTGTGGCGCTGCGCATGTCGGGCATCCTGCCGCCGCAGGGTTTGCTGGTGCGCGTGGCGGGCGACGAGTTCGCCGCGGTGCTCGACGGGCTGGGGACCGATGCCGTGCTGGCGGGCCGTCAGGCGTTTGCTTTCGCTGCCAAGCTGCAGTCCCAGCTGCGCTACCCGCTGAACCTGGGCGGCGATGCTGGAGATGTGCAACTGGGCGCAAGCATCGGCATCACCTTGTACCCGCAGGGCGCGGACGATGACGCACAGAATGCGCTGCGCCGTGCGGGTACGGCGCTACACCGCGCCAAGCAGGCGGGCGGCGGTGGCGTGGCCTTCTTTGAGCAGGGTATGGGCGAGGATGCCGAGCAGCGCTTTCGCGTGGAGCGCGAGCTGCGTCAGGCGATCCGGGCAGGCGAGCTGCGCTTGTACCTGCAGCCGCAGGTGGATGTGCGCGGGCAGCTCACCGGGGCCGAGGCCCTGGTGCGCTGGCAGCATCCGCGCGACGGCCTGGTGGCGCCGGGGCTGTTCATCCCCATCGCGGAGGAGTCCGACCTCATCGTGGATCTGGGGGGCTGGGTGCTGGAGCAGGCCTGCGTGCTGCTGGGGCGGCCCGAATTCATGCGGCGGCGGCTGCGTCTGTCGGTCAACCTCAGCGCGCGGCAGTTCCGTCAGCCGGGTCTCGTGCCGCAACTGCGCGCGTTGCTCTCCACTGCCAAGGCAGATCCGTCGCTGTTGACGCTGGAGGTGACAGAGGGCCTGGTGATCGACGACTTCGATGATGCCGTTGCCAAGATGCGCGAACTGGCCGCGCTGGGCGTCGAGATCTCGCTGGACGACTTTGGCACCGGCTATTCATCGCTGGCCTATCTCAAGCGCCTGCCGATCCAGGAGATCAAGATCGACCGCAGTTTTGTGCACGAGGCACCCACCAACGCCGACGACGGCGTGCTGGTGGAAGGCATCCTGTCCGTGGCGCGCCATTTTGGCCTGCGCGTGGTGGCCGAGGGCGTGGAGACGCAGGCCCAGGCCGACTTCCTGCGCCAGCGCGCGCCCGGCATTGTTTACCAGGGCTACCTGTTCGGCCGCCCCGAGCCGCATGCGGACTGGCTGGCAAGAATTGGTGATGAAAATAGCCTATAGCGCTTTACCGTAAAGCGCTAGTAGCTATCAATTCAGGAGTTTGCTGGCGTGATCCGCGACTCCACCTGGCCATAGAAATCCAGCAGCCGCGCGATGTGCTCGGCCGCGCCGCGCGGCAGGGGCTCGCGGGGGGCGCTTTGGCGCTGGGCGTAGCTGAACGTCACCACGGCCGGGCCGTCGCGCGCCTCGTCCACGTCGATCTGATAGACGCCGTGCGCGTCGTCCTCGGCGTCGCCCGGGGCCTCCGTGCCGTTGCGCCAGCTGAGCTTGAGCGCGCGGCCCCAGGGCTCGCCCGCGTGCATGCAGGGCTGGCGCGCGCCCACCCACACCTCGCCCTCCCACCAGCCGTTGCGGTCGCTGCTCCACCAGTCGTTGTACTGCTCGGTGAATGGGGGCAGGCTGGTGAGTGCCTCGATGCGCTCGGCCGTCAGCTCGGCCTGCAGGCGCTGGTACAGCGGGTAGCGGGCGCGGTGCTGGTCCACGGCCTGGCGCACATAGGCCAACACGCCGCGCCAGGCCTGTTGGCAGGCCTGCCAGGCCTCGGGGTGCGCGCCGGGC
>DAIQRN010000376.1:0-3389 GCA_036786185.1 Acidovorax sp.
ATGGCGCCGGCGCGGGCAGCCGTTTCGGCTTCCGAGCGCACTGCAGCGCGGGTCAGCGTGGAGGGGGCGCTTTCCTTGACCACGGCGAAGTTCTTGAAGTTGGGGGCGGCCTTCACGGCTTCGGCGTGCACTTCAGCGCGGGTGCGGGTGGACTGCACTTCGTCCTGGAAGTGAGCGCCGTAGGTGTCAGCCTGGGCGGCAAACGAAGCAAAAGCGGCAACGGCGGCGACGGAGAAGATGCGGGATGCAGACATGGTGAATTCCTTTTAAAGCTGTTGGCTAAACCGGGTCCGCACGGTGCTGATCCGGAGGCTGTGGGTGTTGGCAGCGCACTGCGTTTCATCCATGGGTTGAACTGTACGCCCCATCAGGCCAAAGAAAAACTACTCAGTCTCAAACAGACTGTTCCGTTTTTAAAAACAATGGGCGGGAACTAATGCAATGCACACCGTTCACACGGGCTATAACCCGGCGGCGATTAAGGGTTTGTGCGGGGGTGGCGTGAACTGCCGCACCCATCCGGGCAGTCCAGTGGCTTGCTATATTATTTATAGCCTTCAGCTCTTGATGGATAAGCGCCAAAACCTGTTTTTATCCAAATTTCAGATGGCCACCGTGATCGCGTCCAGCGGCCAGCGCGGCTTCACGTCAAACGCATAGCTGGTGCTGGCCTGCTGCTGCCCCGCCTGCAGCCGCATGGCGGCGGCCATGGCGATCATGGCGCCGTTGTCGGTGCACAGGTGCAGCTCGGGGTAGTGCACGCGCACCTTTTTCTGCGCGCAGGCCGCGTTGAGCTGCGCGCGCAGGTGCCGGTTGGCGCCCACCCCGCCCGCCACCACCACGCGCTGCAGGCCCGTCTGCTGGAGGGCGGCCAGGGTTTTCTTGACCAGCACATCGACGATGGCGGCCTCGGTGCTGGCCGCCAGGTCGGCCTTGCGGGCTTCGAGTTCGTCGCCCAGCTTCTTGGCCTGCGTGAGCACGGCGGTCTTGAGGCCCGCGAACGAAAAGTCCAGATCGCCGCTGTGCAGCAAGGGCCGGGGCAGCTTGAAGGCCGTGGCGCTGCCCTGCTCCGCCAGGCGCGACAGCGCGGGGCCGCCGGGGTAGCCCAGGCCCATGAGCTTGGCGGACTTGTCAAAGGCCTCGCCCGCCGCGTCATCAATCGTTTCGCCCAGGATTTCATAGCGGCCCACGCCGTCCACGCGCATCAGCTGGGTGTGGCCGCCGGACACGAGCAGGGCCACGAAGGGAAACTCTGGCGGGTCGGCACTCAAGAAGGGGGAGAGCAGGTGGCCCTCCAGGTGGTGCACGCCCAGCACCGGCTTGTTCAGCGCCGCCCCCAGCGCGCAGGCCACGCCCGCGCCCACCAGCAACGCACCCGCCAGGCCGGGGCCACGGGTGTAGGCCACCACGTCCACGTCGGCCAGGGCGTGGCCCGACGCGGCCAGCACCTCCTGGGTGAGTGGCAGCACGCGGCGGATGTGGTCGCGGCTGGCCAGCTCAGGCACCACGCCACCATAGGCCTGGTGCATCTCGATCTGGCTGTGCAGCGCGTGCGACAGCAGGGTGGGCACGGCATCGCCCGTGGAACGGACCAACGCCACGCCGGTTTCGTCGCACGAAGATTCAATACCGAGTATCAGCAAACTCATCACCCGAGTGTAAAACCCGTGCCGCAGCGGGGCGCACCCGCAGCAAAAAGCCCCTGCCGGCGCGCACCGGCAGGGGCTGAGCAAAGCGATCGCGCCAGCGGCTTACCAGCGGTCGGAGCGCATGCGCAGTTCCCAATTGCCAGCGCGCAGCTCGTACACGCCCACGGCGCCGTAGCGCTGCTCGCCCTTGTCGTCCCAGGTCATGGTACCGATCACCGGCGCATAGCCGTTGATGCTGTGCATGGCCTTGGTGATGTCCTGCGGGTCGGCCGACTTGGCTTTCTGGATGGCGGCCGACAGCACGTACATGCTGTCATAGGTGTAGTGGCCGCCATAGGCCGGTGGCTTCTTGAACGCCTCGATGTACTTCTCCAGGAAGGGCTTGCCCGCCGTGAACTCCTTGGCCTCCAGAATGGGCGAGGTGGCGTAAATGCCTTCGACCATGCCCATGCCCTTGGTCATGTCGGTGGTCTTGATGGTGTCGCCCCCCAGCACACTCACCTTGGTGTGGCCGACCTTGCCCAGCGCCTGCATCAGGGCCACCACCTGGAAGTCGTTGAGGGTGGTGACGATGACCTCCACCTTGGCGTCCTTGAGCTCCTGGGCCAGGCCATCGAACGCCACCGTCTTGTCGTCGAACGACTTGCGCACCACGACTTCCTTCTTCTCGGACTTCAGCTGCTCGGTCGCGCCGTCCGCCAGTCCCTTGCCATAGGGTGTGCCGTCGTCCAGCGCGGCATAGCGTGCAGCACCCAGCTGCGTGGCCGCGAACGAGCCGATGGCGCGGGCCTGCAAGGTGTCGTTGCCCACCAGGCGCAGCGTGGTGGGAAAGCCCAGTTGCGTGAACTTGGGGTTGGTGGAGATGGCCAGTTGCGCGATGCCCTTGGCCGCGTAGATGGGCGCGGCCTCGATGCTGACGCCCGAATTCAGGTGCCCGATGACGGCCACCACCCCGGCATCGACCAGTTGCTGGGCCACGGCCTTGCCGGTGGCGGCATCGGACTTGTCGTCTACGGCCACCACCTCCAGCGTCACGCGCTTGCCGTCCACCATGTAGCCCGCCTTGTTCAGCTCGGCCACCGCCAGGTTCACGCCGTTGAGCAAGTCCTGCCCCAGGGAGCCGATGGGGCCGCTCAAGGGCTGGGCCACACCGATCTTGATGGTGTCGGGCACCTTGCTGCAGCCCGTCAGCAGCAGGGCCGCGGCGGCCACGGTGCTCAGGGCCAGGCCGGCAGAAAAGCTGCGCCGGTGAATGTGTTTGTTCATGCCATTCCTTTTGAGTCGGTCAATGTGACCAGATGTATATGCGACAGAGCCCCGCCCCTCCTATCGGGTATGCCCTGCCTCGTGTTTATTTATTAGCAAGTTTCAGACCCTGCAAGATGAAGGCACTGGAAGGCACAGGTTGCCGGGCACTCCCCCCGCGAACCCGCGCCATGCCGATACATCACGATACATGGTGTGGCGTGAAAATTGCTTGATCTGGGACATGAACGACTCCCTGCGCATCGTGGTGGTGGCCCCGGACCTGGCCGTTGCCGACCCGGCCGATCGGCACGCCCTGCTGCAGGCGCAGCGGTCGCGGGCGCTGCGCATTGGACTGCTGCAAAACAACTTCAACCTGGTGGCCTCGCTGCCCGCCGACATGTACCTGGGCGAGCGCCTGGCCCAGTTGCAGCCCGACCTGATCATCGTGGACGCCGAAAGCGAGGCCCGCGACGCGCTGGAGCATGTGGTGAT
>DAIQRN010000377.1:0-3385 GCA_036786185.1 Acidovorax sp.
CCAGCGCCATGGCCGCGCGCACGGGCACCAGCGCGTCCACCGTGGTGCGCATGTTCGCCAAGCTGGGCTACGACAGCCTGGCCGAGGTGCGGCGCGAGGCACGTACTGAAGTCACCTCACGCCTTCAAACCGCCGCCCAGCGCGCGCCCGCCACCATTGGCGCCCAGCGCAGCCTGGCCGAATGCGTGGACGACGCGCTGCTGCACGACCAGCACAACCTGGCCGCCACGCGCCAGGGCCTGGACATGGCCACCTTCGAGGCCATGGCCCGCACGCTGAGCGAGGCCCCGGGCCGCGTGTTCGTGATGGCCGAAAAGAACAGCGCCCCGGTGGCGGGCTACCTGGCCACGCACCTGAACATGTGCCGCCCGCAGGTGCACGAGCTGGGCTCGGGCACGGCGTTCGCGGTGGACCGGCTGCTCTGGACCGACCCGCAGGACGTGTTGCTGGTCTTCACCATCCGCCGCTACTCCAGCGGCGCGCTGCTGGCGGCGCAGCACTTTCACGCGCAGGGCGCCAAGGTGCTGGCGCTGACCGACAGCGCCGTCGCGCCCATCGTGCCGCACGCGCACCACACGCTGGTGGTCAGCACGGGCAATGCGTCGCCGTTCGACTCGTACACGGCTGCGTTCTTTGCATGCAACGCGCTGGTGTCCGCCGTGGCCCAGCTGCGCCACGCCGAGGTGAGCGCCGCCCTGGAGCGGCGCGATGAGCTGTGGAAGCAGGTCCAGTCCGACCCATGGGGCGGTTTGCTGCGCTGAGCGGGACGCGGGTGCTTCAAAAACAATAGCTGCTGGCGCTTGCTACAAGCCATTTCCATATCGAATTGTCTTGAAATCTTTTATGGACAAGCGCTGCAAGCTATCAATTAAGGAGTGAAAGCGCATTCCCGCACCCGGTGTCCAGTGGGTTCCTACAATGCCTGCATGCTCCCTCATGACCTGTTTTCCGGCGCCCCCGCGCCTTTTGGTGCTGGCGACGGCTCTGCGCCGCCATCCCCCGCTGGCGCGGCCAGTTCGCCCCTGCTGCAGAACCTGAACGACGAGCAGCTCGCCGCCGTCACGCTGCCCGCGGGCCACGCGCTCATCCTGGCGGGTGCGGGCTCGGGCAAGACCCGCGTGCTCACCACCCGCATCGCCTGGCTGCTGCAAAACGGCTACGCCACGCCCGGCGGCATCCTGGCCGTCACCTTCACCAACAAGGCCGCCAAGGAAATGGTGGCCCGCTTGTCGGCCATGCTGCCCGTGAACGTGCGCGGCATGTGGATAGGCACGTTCCACGGCCTGTGCAACCGCCTTTTGCGTGCGCACCACAAGGCGGCGGGGCTGCCGCAGTCGTTCCAGATCCTGGACACGCAAGACCAGCTCTCGGCCATCAAACGCTTGTGCAAACAGCACAACGTGGATGACGAGCGCTTTCCGCCCAAGCAGCTCGCCTACTTCATCGCCAACTGCAAGGAAGAAGGCCTGCGTCCCGCCAACGTGGAGGCCCACGACAGCGATGCGCGCAAGAAGGTCGAGATCTACCAGCTGTACGAAGAGCAATGCCAGCGCGAAGGCGTGGTGGACTTTGGCGAGCTGATGCTGCGCAGCTACGAGCTGCTGCGCGACAACGACCCGATCCGCGAGCATTACCAGCGCCGCTTTGCGCACATCCTGATCGATGAGTTCCAGGACACCAACAAGCTGCAATACGCCTGGCTCAAGCAGCTGGCGGGCAACGACGTGGGTGGACGCTACGAGGCGCGCGGCAGCGTGATTGCCGTGGGCGACGATGACCAGAGCATCTACGCCTTTCGCGGCGCGCGCGTGGGCAACATGGCCGACTTCGTGCGCGAGTTTGACGTGCAGCGCCAGATCAAGCTGGAGCAGAACTACCGCAGCTACAGCAACATCCTCGACTCGGCCAACCACCTCATCAGCCACAACAGCAAGCGCCTGGGCAAGAACCTGCGCACCACCCAGGGCCCCGGCGAGCCCGTGCGCGTGTACGAGGCCAGCTCCGACCTGGCCGAGGCGCAGTGGATGGTCGACGAGATCAAGCAGCTGGTGCGCAGTGACGGCTTTGACCGCAAGGAAATCGCCGTGCTCTATCGCAGCAACGCGCAAAGCCGGGTGATCGAATCGGCACTGTTCAATGCCAGCGTGCCCTACCGCGTGTACGGCGGCCTGCGGTTCTTCGAGCGCGCAGAAATCAAGCACGCGCTGGCTTATCTGCGCCTTTTGGAGAACCCGCAGGACGACACCAGCTTTCTGCGCGTGGTCAACTTTCCCCCGCGCGGCATCGGCGCGCGCAGCATCGAGGTGCTGCAGGACGCCGCCCGCGCCGCAGGCTGCTCGCTGCACGACGCCGTGAGTGCCGTGCCCGGCAAGGCGGGCGCCAACCTGGGCGCCTTCGTGGCCATGGTCGATGTGCTGCGCGAGCAGACCCAGGGGCTGAACCTGCGCGGCATCATCGAGCAGATGCTCGAATCCACGGGCCTGGTGGAGCACTTTCGCACCGAAAAGGAAGGCGCCGACCGCATCGAGAACCTGGAAGAACTGGTCAACGCCGCCGAGAGCTTTGTCACGCAAGAGGGCTTTGGCCGCGACGCCGTGGCCCTGCCGCTGGACGAGCACGGCAGCCCACTCACGCAAAGCGCGGTGAGCCAGGGGCTGGACCCGAACGCGCCGGTGCTGGACGGGGCGCTCAATCCCGCCCCCGGCATCGTGGATGCCGACACAGGCGAAACCCTGTCGCCCCTGGCCGCCTTCCTGACCCACGCCGCGCTGGAGGCGGGCGACAACCAGGCCCAGGCCGGGCAGGACGCGGTGCAGCTCATGACCGTGCACGCCAGCAAGGGCCTGGAGTTCGATGGTGTGTTCATTGGCGGCCTGGAAGAGGGCCTGTTTCCGCACGAGAACTCCGCCAGCGACCGCGACGGCCTGGAGGAAGAACGCCGCCTGATGTACGTGGCCATCACGCGCGCCCGCAAGCGCCTGTACCTGAGCCATTCGCAGACGCGCATGCTGCACGGCCAGACGCGCTACAACGTCAAGAGCCGCTTCTTCGACGAACTGCCCGAGGGGGCGCTGAAATGGATCACGCCCAAGCAGCAGGGCTTTGGCTCGTATGCTCCTAATTCGGGAGCTGGTAGCGCTTATGGATCAAGCGCTGGAGGCCGATTTGGCTATAAATCAGAAACCTTCGCCAGCCCGCCCGTACCGGTGCAAAAAGCCGCGCCCTCGCACGGCCTGCGCGTGGGGCTGGCCGTGTTCCACACCAAGTTCGGCGAAGGCAAGGTGCTGGCCATCGAAGGCCAGGGCGACGACGCGCGCGCCCAGGTTAACTTTCCGCGCCACGGCACCAAGTGGCTGGCGCTGTCGGTGGCCAAGCTGACGGTGGT
>DAIQRN010000378.1:0-3362 GCA_036786185.1 Acidovorax sp.
GAGTCCGTCGTCATCTCGCACAACTGGGACGAGCTGCGCCGCTTCATGTGGGACTACGTGGGCATCGTGCGCACCAACAAGCGCCTGGAGCGCGCCGCGCACCGCATTGCGATGCTGCAAGGCGAGATCCGGGAGTTCTACGCGCACTTCCACGTCACGCGCGATTTGCTGGAGCTGCGCAATCTGGTGCAGGTGGCCGACCTGATCGTGAAAAGCGCACAGCTGCGCCGCGAAAGCCGGGGTCTGCACTTCAGCCGCGACTACCCGGAAGTGGCTGCGCCTGCTGCGCCCACCATTCTGGTGCCACCGGTGCAGCGCTGAGGCCCCAGCCAGGGCCACTGGGGCGAAGCCCGAAAAAAGGCAGGGCACTGAAGGGAATTCGCGGGGCTGATAGACTGCGCCGCCGCCCACCCTGCCTGCCCCAGCGCAGGGTGTGCTTGCGGGTCTTGCCCGCCTTGCCCAAAAAGCTCTCCCATGTTGCCCAGCGCCGCCCTGCTCGCCATTGCCACGTTCTTCATCATCCTCGGGCATGACGGCCGGCGGGTAGCGCAACTGCTGGTGCTGTTTTTGCCCGCCGTGCTGTGGATGGCGTGGCCGGTGCGCACTGCGGGAATGCGTCAGTTGCGGCGGGTGGCTGTGGTGCTGCTCACCCTGGCCTTTGCCGCCGATGGCATGGTGCGCGCCTACCTCATGGAAACCTACCAGTCTGCCCCCGACAGCGCCACCGTGCTGGGCGCGCTGGCCAATACCAATGCGCGCGAGATGGCCGAATACATGGGCATGCACTGGCACACGGCGCTGCTGGGGCTGGCCATGGTGCTGGGCACCGGTGCGCTGGTGTGGCGCACCACGGCACCGGCAGACCATGCGGGCAGCGGGCCTGTGCGGCCACCGGCCCGCTGGCAAACCATCACACTGGCTGTGGCCCTGGTGATCTGCAGCGTTGCCTGGGTCAGCAAGCCCTGGCGGCGCCTGCACCCGCTGCTGTACTGGCCGCAGCTGGCCCAGTCGGTCACGGCCTTGCAAGCCCAGTGGCACGACCAGGACGAGCGCCGCGCCCAGTTGCTGCAGCGCGCGCAGGCACTGGCGCCCCAGATGACACTGTCCGGCCCATCCACCGTAGTGCTGGTCATCGCCGACAGCATCAACCGCGACAACATGCAGCTGTATGGCTATGGCCGCGCCACCACGCCGCGCCTGCTGGACATGCAGCGCCGCCACCCGGAAGAGATGCTGGTACTGCGCCACGCCTGGTCGGCAGACGCCAGCACGCTGCCTTCGCTGAACAACCTGTTCGGGTTTGGCGAGCCCGATGCTGCGCAGGCCCAGCACCTGATCGCCATGGCGCGCACTGCGGGCTACAAGGTCTGGTGGATGAGCAACCACGATGACATCGCGGTGGAGCAACAGCACGCACGGCTGGCCAACGTGGTGGACATGGTCAACCGCACCCCGGGCCGCGCCAGCGCCTCGCTGGACGGCGAACTGCTGGACTGCATTCAGGAAGCGCTGGCAGACCCCGCCGAGCGCAAGTTCATCATCGTGCACCTGCTGGGCGCCCACCCGCACTACCGCCTGCGCTTCCCCAAAGGTGAAAACCCCTTCGACGATGAAGTGGACAGCGTGGAGACGCAAATGGTCACCCAGCAGCGATCGGCCCTGGTGCGCCGCCATCGGCAAGAGTACGACGCGGCGCTGCTGTACCACGACTTCGTGGTGGCGGAATCCCTGCGCGTGACGCAGCTGGACGCAAAGGCGCAAGAGCGCCGGGCGTGGGTGTACCTGTCGGACCATGGCCAGGAAGTGGGCCATGGTGAAAACCGTGCAGGCCACAGCCCCGGCACGGAAGCGGGCTACCGCATTCCCACCATCGTCTGGACCAACCACAGCCGCCCGGCCGCGTCTACCGATGTGGCGCAGCGCCCCTTCCGCGCCGACTGGGCGGGGTGGACGGTGGCCGACATTCTGGGTTTGGATTGGCAGGGTGAAATGCCTGAGCGCAATGTGCTGAACCCCCAGTACCGCTGGCAGCCCCCAAACCTGCCCGTGCAGGTGAAATCTTTCACCGACTGAGCAGCCTGCCAAGCCAGCAGCCCCACCCAGAGCGTGCACGGGCCGCGAACAAAGTGATGGAAAAGCGGGCACACTTCGGGCCGTGGGGTGCCACTTGACTAGTGGATCACCCCTTCCCAGAGCCTGCTTGCCCCAAGGCGCCACAGCCCGCGCACCGGACTCTGATCAACACCCACTGCACCGAAAGCCCGCAACCATGCCCCATCTGGTCATCGAAACCACAGCCAACCTCGGCACCTATCCCAAAGCCCAGGCGCTCAAAGAGTTGGCCGCCTCGCTCACCGCCCACCCGCAAATCCCGGTCGAGGCTGACCTGAAGATCCGCTTTGTGGACGTGACCGATTTCGTGATGGGCACGGCGCCTGAGCCGCGTGGCTTTGTGCACGCAGAGCTGCGCTTGCTGTCGGGCCGCACGCCCGAAGCGAAAAGCGAGCTGGCAGCGCGCGTGCTGGAAGTGCTGCAACGCCTTACCCCGCGCCCGGCGGGTGTATCGGTGCAATTGAGCGTGGAAGTGCGCGACATGGATCGAGCGCCCTACGCCAAGGCGCGCATCGATCCTCAGTGACGACAAGGGCCGGCTCCGCGAGGGACCTCGGGCCTCAGTACCCTGCAGCCAGCCCGTCGCGGCGCGGGTCGCTGGCGGCCACATAGCCTTCCACGGCCGGGTTGCCTGCGCGCCAGATGAACTGGCCCGCGCCAAAGTCCTGGTACGAATCGTTGATGACATCGATCTCATGGCCCAGGTCTTTCAGGCCCTGCACCGTGGCCGCATTCATGGCAGCTTCCACGTTGATGTTCAGGCCCTTGTTGAAGCGCCAGCGTGGCGCATCGCACGCAGCCTGCAGGCCCTGGCGATAGTCCAACATGCGCACCAACGTCTGCATGTGCCCCTGCGGCTGCATGTTGCCGCCCATCACACCGTAGCTCATCACCGGCTGGCCGTCCTTGGTCAGGAAGGCCGGAATGATGGTGTGGAAGGGCCGCTTGCCCGGTGCCACCACGTTGGGGCTGGCGGCGTCCAGGCTGAAACCGTAGCCCCGGTTTTGCAGGCTGATGCCGTAGTGGGGTTCCACACAGCCCGAGCCAAAGCCCATGTAGTTGCTCTGAATGAAGCTGACCATCATGCCGTTCTCATCGGCCGCCGTGAGGTAAATGGTGCCGCCCTTGACCGGGTTGCCCGCCTGGAAGTCCTGCGCCCGGCGCATGTCGATGAGGCGCGCGCGCGAGGCCAGGTAGGCGTCGTCCAGCATCTGCTCGGTCGTCACTTCCATGGTGGAGCGTTCCGACAC
>DAIQRN010000379.1:0-3362 GCA_036786185.1 Acidovorax sp.
ACCAACCCGCTGCGCGACCGCTTCGGCATCGTCGCGCGGCTGGAGTTCTACACGGCCGAGGAACTGGCGCGCATCGTCACGCGCAGCGCGGGCCTGCTGAACGCGCCCATGGACGAAGAGGGCGGCTTTGAGATCGCGCGCCGCTCGCGCGGCACGCCGCGCATCGCCAACCGGCTGTTGCGCCGCGTGCGCGACTACGCCGAGGTCAAGGGTGACGGCCGCATCACCAAAGCCATCGCCGACCGCGCCCTGGCCATGCTGGACGTGGACCCGCAGGGCTTCGACGTGATGGACCGCAAGCTGCTGGAGGCGGTGATCCACCGCTTTGACGGCGGCCCCGTGGGACTGGACAACATCGCGGCCAGCATTGGCGAAGAGGCGGGCACCATCGAGGACGTGATCGAGCCCTACCTCATCCAGCAGGGCTTTTTGCAGCGCACGCCGCGCGGGCGCATCGCCACGCTGGCGGCGTTCCGCCACCTCGGGGTCACGCCGCCGAAGGCGAGTGGGCAAGACCTGTTTGGGGTGTAGCGGCAGGCGCGGCCTGCGCCTGGGCGCCCCGCAGCACCCCCGCCACGATCAGCGCCTGCGCCGCGTAGTAGGTGCCCAGCACCCAGACCTGTGCCAGGGGCAGTGGCTGCACGAAACGGTTGGTGGCCAGCAGCGAATCGCTGAGCATGAAGAACACCGCGCCAATGGCGACCCACAGCGAGGGCGCGTCGCGCAGCGTGCTGGCGCGGCCCAAGGCCTGGGCCGCCATGAGGGCGATCACCAGCACATAGGCCGCCACCGGCCCGCGCAGCGCGGCGGGCAGGCCGCCCAGCCACAGGAAGGTGTACATCGCCACGCCGGTGCCAAGCGTGGCGACCAGCGCTCCCCGGTGCGCAAACCAGCGCTGACCTTGCTTGAACAGGGCCACGTAGAACAGGTGCGCCACCAGAAAGCTCACCAGTCCGGGGATGAAGTAGCCCTGGAACATCAAGAACACATCACCCGCCAGCGAGCCCAGCAGCGCCGCGGCCAACAGCCGTACTGCTTTTAAGTCAAATCGGCCTCTGGCGCTTGCTGGATAAGCGCTAGCAGCTACCAAAACAAGAGCAATCACCATGGTCAGCGGTTTGAACACCCAATACCCCAGGGTGATCCCCAGCGCCGCCGTGGCCGTGGACAGGGCGGCGCTTTGCAGCATCAGCGCCATCAGCATGCCCAGGCGCCCCTGCATCACGGCGCCCAGGCTCCACTGGGTGGTGAGCAGCACGGCAAACCACACCGCGTTGTGCGCCAGCGGCGCCGCGTCGGCCTGCCACAGAAAGGCCGCCACGCCCGCCAGCAGCAGGCCAAACTGCACCAGCGCAAACCACTGCACGGCGCGTGACATGGGTGGCTGAAAAAGCACCATCTGCGCCATGCCGAAAGCGGGCTTGGGAAACCGCTGGGCCACGTCCGCAGGCCGCCAGCCCGGGGCTTTGAGCCACACGCGCAGCTTGTCGGCCCAGCTGCGGGCGTGCCAGCTGTCGTGCGCCAGAGCGGCATACACCTGGGTGTTGGCCCACAGCGGGTCCCAGCTGTTGAGCAGGCCGCGCGTGCCATAGACGCATTTCTCTTTGTCGTCCTCGTCCTTGAACGTGCCAAACATGCGGTCCCACACGATGAGAATGCCGCCGTAGTTTTTGTCCAAATAGGCGTCGTTCACGGCGTGGTGCACGCGGTGGTTGCTGGGGCTGCAAAACCAGAGGTCAAACCAGCCAAGGCGCCCCACCTGCTCGGTGTGCACCCAGAACTGGTAGAGCAGGTCGATGAGCGCCACCACGCCAAACACCAGGGGCTGCACGCCGGCCAGTGCCATGGGCACATAAAAGACCCAGCCCAGCAGCGCGCCCGAACTGGTCTGGCGCAGCGCGGTGCTGAGGTTGTAGTCCTGGCTCTGGTGGTGCACCGCGTGCGCGGCCCACAGCACGGCCGACTCGTGCCCCATGCGGTGCAGCCAGTAGTAGCACAGGTCGTAGAACAGCAGCGCCAGCAGCCAGCCCGGCAGGCTGGTCCAGAACGCGTCGTTGCGCCACAGCGCGACATGCTCGAACAGCGCGGTGTAAATGCCGATGCGCAACAGCCGCGTGAACACCGCGCTGGTCTGGCTGAGCATGCCGAGGCTGATGCTGCTGACCGCATCGGCCAGCCGGTAGGTGTTGCGCTGGCGCTTGTAGCCGACCAGCAGCTCGACGGCGATCAGCAACAGAAAGACGGGCGTGGCAAGGACAATGATCTGGCTGGGGCTCATGGCGTGACGGGAAGATGCCGATCGATTCTTGTCCCAATCAGGTCAGCGCGCCCCTGGCATCAACCCGGATGATGCGCTCCACCACCCCCATGGCCAGCCCGCCGCGCACGCCGATCAGAAAGTCGTGCAGGTTCACCGTGGGGTCGCAGTGGCCGGGGATGAGCCACAGCATGCGGCCCAGCGCGGGCAGGCGGGCCTTGGGGCCGTCGGCGTACAGGATGCCGTGCTCGTCGCCGCCGTTGGCGTAGCGCAGGGCGCGGTCGGGCGGCAGCAGGGCCACGGTGGGCAGGCCGGAGTCGATGGCGTGGCTCTTGTGGCCCGCGTCGCACACGGCGTGGCTGTCTTCGCGCACCGACACCACTTGAGTCTTGAGGAACAGCGCGTGCTCGAAAGCCGGTTGCGCCGGTTCGCGCTCGTTGCGCGCGTAGTCGGCATCCATGAACAGGAAGGAGCCCGCCTGCAGCTCGCCATAGACGCCGCTGGCCGCCTCGTGCACCAGGGTGCCCGTGCCCGAGCCGGTGACCAGCGGCACGGGCAGCCCGGCGGCCTCGATGCGCTGGCGCGTATGGCTGGCGGCGCGCACCACGGCGGCCATGGTTTCGCGGCGGCCCACGGCGCCCGCCAGATGCTGGGCGCGGCCATGGTAGGCCTGCAGGCCCGCAAAGCGCAGGCGGGAGCAGCCCGCCACGGCCAGCGCCAGGGGCACGGCGGCTTCGCCGGGCGGCACGCCGCAGCGGCCCTGGCCCACGTCGATCTCCACCAGCACGTCAATGCCCGCGTCGCTGCCGTGCAGCATCATGGTTTCGGCCAGGCGCGCAATGCCGTCCATGTGGTCCACCGCCAGGCCCAGGCGCCCGCCGCGGGCCGCCAGCTGGGCCGCCAGGCGCGCCACGCGCTGCAGCTTGGGCATGGCGACGACCTGGTTGGTAATGGTGATGTCCAGCACGCCACCGGCCGCCAGCGCCTCGGCCTCGGCCACCTTCTGCACGCACACGCCTTGCGCGCCCGCGCGCTGCATCTGCAGGGCCAGCTCGGCGCTCTTGTGCATCTTGGCGTGGGGCCGCCAGCGCACCTGGTGCTTGCG
>DAIQRN010000380.1:0-3354 GCA_036786185.1 Acidovorax sp.
AGTTGATGGTCAGGCCCGGGTCGGTGGCGGGCACGGACGGGATGAACTGCGCCACCGCCCGCCCGGCCAGTGCCGCCAGCACGCAGGCCACGGCCACCGTGGTGTGGCCAATGCCGGGCAGGGCCACCAGCAGCCCGCCCGCCACGTTGCCCAACAGGATGGCGACGAAAGTGCCCATCTCCACCATGCCGTTGCCGCCCGTGAGCTCGCGCTCGGTCAGCACCTGCGGCATGTAGGCAAACTTGACCGGGCCGAACAGCGTGGAATGCACGCCCATCAGGAAGGTGCACAGCAGGAGGATGGGCACGTTGCCCGCAATGAAGCCGCCCGCCGCCACCAGCATGATGGCGATCTCCAGGTTCTTCACGAAGCGGATCATCTTCGTCTTGTCGTATTTGTCGGTCAGTTGCCCCGACGTGGCCGAGAACAGCAGGAACGGCAGGATGAACAGCGCGCCGATCACCAGCCCGGCCATGGCCGGCGGCAGCCACGACACGCTCAACTGGTACGTGACCATCACCGTGAACGCGAACTTGAACAGGTTGTCGTTCGCCGCGCCCGAGAACTGCGTCCAGAAAAACGGCGCAAAGCGGCGCTGGCGCAGCAGGGCAAACTGGTTCGGGTCCTCGTGCGCCCCCGGCGCGGGGGATTCGATGTGATGCATGCATTTCTCCTCGTTGGCCCTGGGTTGGCTTTTGGGTCGGGCTCTTGCGGCGGGCTCCGCCTTCCGCACCCACGGCGTGGGCGCCATTGTGCCCACGCCGTGGGTGCGGCAGGCGCTGCGCAGTGTGCGTAGCGCAGACGCCACCACCCGCAGAAAGTCGCGCAAAGGGCTACCCGGGCAACCGGCGGTACCGATAATCGATACCCAGGAGCAAGCACCATGAGCACTACGGCCGATCTCGTCACCGCCCTCAAGAAGGAACTCAAGACCGCGCAAATGACCTACGCCGATCTGGCGCAGGCCCTGGGCATGGCCGAGTCCAGCGTCAAGCGCATGCTGGCCAAGGGCGACATGCCGCTGTCGCGCATCGATGCGATCTGCCGCGCGCTGGCGCTGGACTTTGCCGACCTGGCGCGGCGCGTGGCCGACAGCCAGCCCCTGCTGCGCGAGCTGACGCAGGAGCAGGAAAAAGCCGTGGTGGCCGACAAGAAGCTCACCCTCATGGCCATCTGCGTGCTGAGCCAGTGGACGCTGGAGCAGATCACCGCCACCTACCGGCTCACCGAGGCCGAGGGCATCAAGTACCTCGCGCAGCTCGACCGCATCGGCATCATCGAGCTGCGCCCGCTCAACCGCTACCGCCTGAAGCTGGCCAAGACCTTCCGCTGGCGCCCGCACGGGCCGGTGATGAACTTCTTTCGTGAAAACGCGCTGCTCGACTACTTCGCGGGCGGCTTCGACGGCCCGGGCGAGGGCGTGCTGCTGGTGCACGGCACCATCAGCCGCGCCCTGGCCCCGGCCTTCATGGAACGCATGCAGCGCGTGGCCCAGGACTTTGCCCAGCAACACCTGGCCGACCAGAAGCTGCCCGCACGCGAGCTGGAGGGCTACACGCTGCTGCTGGCCCTGCGCAGCTGGGAATTCGAGGTGTTTACAGGCATGCGGCGTTGATTCGTGGTGAGAAAAATCACGCTTGCGCACGGCGCAGCGCGCGAAGAAACACAACTTCACAACACTTCGCAAACCGCCTACATCGCGTTGACGGTGGGTGCGCACCATGAAGGCTCCGGTTCCGCCAGGAATCATTTCCAAGGAGATCATCATGGCCCGCAATGCACTCGCCGCCGTCGTTTCCATCGCCCTGCTGTCGCTGGGCGCCGCCACGTCGGCGCAGGCGCAGACCAGCGCCACCGTCGTCATCCAGTCGGGACAGCCCCAATACCATGGCGCCGCGCCGGTGCGCATGCAGTACGGCCCGCCACCCCCGCCCCGCTACGAGGCCACACCCCGTCCCCGTCGGGGCCAAGTGTGGGTGCCCGGCCACTGGGAGCGGCGCGGCCACCGCCATGTGTGGGCGCAGGGCTACTGGGTGAAAGCCCGCCCCGGTTACCACTACCGTGAACCCCGCTGGGTAGAACATGGTGGCCGCTGGGACATGCGCCCCGGCGGCTGGGACCGCGACGGCGACGGTGTGCCCAACCGCCATGACCGCCGCCCCGACAACCCCTACCGCCGCTGACCAGGCCAGCCCTTCATTAGCAAGCATTGCCCCCCATAAGGCAGGTGGGCGCCACGCCCCCTGCCTACAATCCACCCTGCAGGAGAGCAGGTGGCCCGGGCCGCCGCACCGAAGGCGCAAACTCCCATACACGCTCAGGTTCCGTACTGCATTCTTGACATCACAGCCGTCTGGAGAGCCGCCACGGGCACACCGTGGCGCACCGAAGGAGCAAACCGCACGCCACGCTGGCGCGGCGGTGAATCTCTCAGGTACCAAGGACAGGGGGAGCGGCAGCTTGGCAGATGGGCGCCAGTTGCATGCTATCAAGTAGATAGCTGCCAGCGCTTATCCACCAAGCGCCAGAACCGTAAAAGGCTCTAAACCATGCGCGTGATCGTTCTCGGCGCCGGCTTGCTCGGCGTGACTTCGGCTTATTTCCTCTCGCAACTCGGCCACGAGGTGACCGTCATTGACCGCCAGGGTGCGCCCGGCGCGGAGACCAGCTTTGCCAACGGCGGACAGATCTCGGTCAGCCACGCCGAACCCTGGGCCAACCCCAGCGCGCCGCTCAAGGTACTGCAGTGGCTGGGCCAGGAGGATGCGCCGCTGCTGTTCCGCCTGCGCGCCGACATGCGCCAGTGGCTCTGGGGCCTTTCGTTCCTGCGCGAATGCACCCCGGCGCGCACGCGCCACAACATCGAGCAGATCGTGCGCCTGGGCACCTACAGCCGCGACACGCTGCAGCAGCTGCGCGCCGCCACCGGCATCCAGTACGACCAGCGCACGCAGGGCATCCTGCACTTCTACACCAGCGCCAAGGAGTTCGACGGCGCCCTGGCCCCCACCGAGCAGATGCGCGCCCTGGGCTGCGAGCGCCAGGTGGTCAGCGCCGACGAGGCGGTGCGCATCGAGCCCGCGCTGGCCCACATCCGCCCGCAACTGGCGGGTGCCACCTTCACCGCGGCAGATGAGTCCGGCGACGCCAACCAGTTCACGCGCGAACTGGCCCGGCTGTGCGAGGCGGCGGGCGTGCAATTTCGCATGGGCCACCACATCACGGCGCTGCGCGAAGCGGGCGGCAGCATCGACCATGTGGAAGTGACCAATGCCGAAGGCCGCTTCGAGCGCGTGCGCGGCGATGCGTTTGTGCTGGCCATGGGCTCGTTCAGCCCGCTGCTGGCGCAGCCGC
>DAIQRN010000381.1:0-3351 GCA_036786185.1 Acidovorax sp.
GCCCGCCAGATCGCCGAACCCAGCTGGCCCGAGGCCGTGTGGCAGCGCGACCGCGCGCGCTGGAGTGCCAGCCTCAAAGAGGCCAACACACGCCCCGCCACCGTGGCCAACCATGCGTTCGCGGCCGCCGTGTATGGCAGCCACCCCTACGGCGTGCGCACCACCGAGGAAACGCTGGCCCGCATCGGCGTGGCCGACCTGCAGGCCTTCCATGCGCAGCACATCGCCGCCTGCCGCGCCAAGGTCAGCATCGTGGGCGCCGTCACCCGCGCCCAGGCCCAGACCCTGGTGGCCACGCTGCTGTCGCGCCTGCCCGCCAGCTCGGGCTGCGCGCCGCTGCCGCCCGTGGGCGAGATCGCCGCGCTCACGGCACCCGCCGAGATCAACACCCCCTTTGCGTCGGCCCAGGCCCATGTGCTCATTGGCCAGCCCGGCTTTGCGCGGCGCGACCCGGACTTTCTGGCGCTGCTGGTGGGCAATCACATCCTGGGTGGTGGCGGTTTCGTCTCGCGCCTGACACACGAGGTGCGCGAAAAGCGCGGCCTCTCCTACAGCGTGTACAGCTACTTCGCGGCGGGCCTGCACGCCGGGGCCTTCACCGTGGGCCTGCAAACGCGGCCCGACCAGGCGGCCGAGGCCGTCAAGGTCTCGCGCGAAGTCATCGCCCGCTTCGTGGCCGAAGGCCCCACGGATGCCGAACTGCGTGCCGCTAAGGACAACCTGATCGGCGGCTTTGCGCTGCGCATCGACAGCAACAAGAAGCTGCTGGGCAATGTGGCCAACATCGCCTGGAACGACCTCCCGCTGGACTACCTCGACCAGTGGACGAAGAAGGTCGAGGCCCTGACCGTGGCCGACGTGCGCGCCGCCATGGCGCGCAAGCTGCAGCCCGCGCGCATGGTGACCGTGGTGGTGGGAGGCCAGCAGCCATGAGCCGCTCCACCCTGCGCGCCAGCGCCATCAACGCTGAAATCCGCAAGGCCCAGGCAGCGGCGGCTGCCCCTGCCGCACCGGCAGCCCCCAAGAAAAACGCCAAGGACAAGCCCGCCACGGCCCCCAAGGGCGCAGGCGAAATCCGCATCATCGGCGGGCAATGGAAGCGCACCCGCCTGCCCGTGGCCCAGCGCCCCGGCCTGCGCCCCACACCCGACCGCGTGCGTGAGACGCTGTTCAACTGGCTGGGCCAGGACCTTGCGGGCTGGCGCTGCCTGGACGCCTTTGCGGGCACCGGCGCCCTGGGCCTGGAGGCCGCCTCGCGCGGCGCGGAGGCTGTGCTGCTGGTGGAAAGCGATGCCGCCCTGGCGGCGCAGCTCGAGACCCTGCGCCAGCGCCTGCAGGCCGAGGCCGTGCGCGTGCAGCGCGGCGACGGCCTGAGCGTCCTGCAACAGGCCGTGCCCGGCAGCCTGGACCTGGTGCTGATCGACCCGCCGTTTGACGGCGACCTCTTCGGTAAGGCACTGCACGCCGCCGCGCGGGCCGTGGGCCCCGAGGGCTATGTGTACCTGGAAGCCCCGCGCGCCTGGGCCGATGAGGAGCTGGCCGCCGCAGGCCTTGCGGTGCACCGCCACCTGAAGGCGGGCGCTGTGCATGCGCATTTGCTGCGGCGTGCCTGAAGAGGAGGGTCAGTTCCGCTTCAACGTTGCCACGCGCAGGCTGCCATCGGGCTCCGTGCCCGCCATGTTCCAGCGCATCGGCTGGCCCGCCGCCAGCGCTGGGGTGCGGACCCAGGCCAGGTGCAGCGCATACTGGCCCGCCGGGGCGGAGTTGGGCAGTGTCCAGGTGGTGTCAAGGTGTGCGGGCCGGCCGGCAATGATGTCCTGCACCTGCGCCGCGTTCAGCAGCACTTGCGTGCCCAGCACATGGCCGGTGGCAGCGTCGCGCACCTGCCCTTGCAACACCCAGGGTTCGTATACCGGTGCATTGCCCAGGTTGTCCACGCGCAGCGCCAGGCGCAGGGTGCCAGGGGTGGGCAGCGCCACGCTGACCTGCGTGGCAGCCAGGCGGTAGCCTGCTTCGCGGCCCAACGCGGCCAGGGCCTGTTGCTCGGCGGGCGAGAACGAGTCCCAGGTGGATTGGAGATTGGCGTTGCCTACGGTGTTGATGTGGAAGTCCCGCACCTGCTGCAGGGCGGTGGCGGCAGATGGGTTGGCACTGCCTGCGCCAAAGGGGCAGAACTCCGCGACCCAGGGCGCCAGCTGCCAGTGGTCTTTGATGAGCGCCCAGTCTGCAGGTCGATCGGTCCACTGATTCATGTAGCCCGCCTGGCCCAGGCAGTCCCAGCGCAGGCCCACGGGCAGCGCCGTGATGGCTTGCTCGGCAAGGGCGTAGCGCAGGGTATCCAGGTTGGCGCGTGGCACGAACATGAGCTGGCGCACGGTTGGAAAGGCCTCGAAGTGCATGCGCGCAATGGCGCGCCGGGTGGCATCGCTCGCGGGTGCCATGCCCAGGGCTGTGGCGGCGGCACTCCCGTAGTCCACTTGCGCGCTGGACAGCACCCACTCTCCGTACTGGCCGTAGAGGCCCACATCCACCCAGGCTAGGTCCGCAGGGTCGCCCAGCGCCTGCGCCACCTGCGTGAGCAGCGCCTGCATGCGCGCCAGCACGTAGGGGTGGTTCCAGTTGGGCACGTAGGTGCCAGTCGCCGGTGCGCCTGGCTGGGTGGACCACATGCAGGCCGCCTGGGGCGCCTGGCATTCAGCCTGCGCTGAGGAGGTCGAGAGGTAGGCGGGCACGTCGATGCCGCCCGTGCCGTAGCCGCGCATGGGCTGGATGCGCAGGGCAAAGCGCTGGCCCTGGGCGCGAGCCGCGTCGCGGTCGGCTAGTAGGCCGGCCAGGGTGTAGCTGCCCGGTGTGGCGCCTTCGAGCTGTGCCCAGGTGTAGCGCTGATATGCCTCGCGCGGCGCTGGGGCGTGAGGTTGCGGCACCGCAGGCGGCTGTGCGCGCCAGCGGTGATAGCCGCGCCCGGGGTTGGGTGTGGTGTCGTTGGCGGCGGGTAGCTCGGCGCCGAGGGTCAGGTTGGTGAGGGTCCAGGTGGCGCCGGGAGCAGGAGGCGGCTCCGGCGCGGGGGCGGGGGCGGGACTTGGAGCTGGTGCGGGCGACGGCGTTGGAGAAGGCACAGGTCCTGGGGCTGGTGCCGGGCTGGGCGCCGGCACCGGTGCGGGTGCGGGTGCGGGTGGCGGATTGTTTTCCCCTTCTCCGCCGCCGCAGGCGCTCAGGAAGACGGCGGTGGCCAAGGTGGAAATTGTGGTGAGGCGCATGGGAGGCTCGCAGGGTTTGTGGATGAAAATGGCCTCTAGGAAAGGTCTGCACGAATCACTTGGAAGTGAGCTACGCCCGTCCGTGAGATAAAGC
>DAIQRN010000382.1:0-839 GCA_036786185.1 Acidovorax sp.
GCGAACGCTTCTGCGGAAAATATGAGAAAAATAGGCCTCCAGCGCTTATGCAGCAAGCGCTGGCAGCTATCAATTTTCAGTTTGACAGCTCGCGCAGAAGCTCCGTCTCGATCTGGATCTGCCGAGCGTTGTTCTGCAGCTCGGGCCCCTGGATGAGAAAGGTGTCCTCCACCCGCTCGCCCAGCGTACTGACCTTGGCCAACTGCACGCTCAGCTGGTGGCGGGCCAGGATGCGTGCCACCAGGTAGAGCAGGCCTGCGCGGTCGCTGGCCGAGATGGCCAGCAGCCAGCGCTGGGCCTTTTCGTCGGGCCGCAGGGTGACGCGCGGGGCCACCGGAAAGCTCTTGACGCGGCGTGACACGCGCCTGCGCGTGGGTTCGGGCAGCGGGCCGCCGGCCGCGATGGCCTGGAACAGGTCGCTCTCGACCATGTGTGTCAGCTCGCGGTAATGCCCGGGTTGCTCGGATGCCGACGAAGACACGACCTGGAATGTGTCGAGCGCATAGCCGTTGTTGGCCGTGTGCACGCGCGCGTCCAGGATGCTGAAACCCGCGCGGTCGAAGTAGCCGCAGATGCGGGCAAACAGGTCGGGCTGGTCGGCGGCATAGACCATGACCTGCAGCCCGTCGCCCGCCAGCGACTGCCGCGCGCGCACCACGGGCTTGGCCGCGCCCACGTGGCGCGACAGATGGCGCGTGTGCCAGGCAATGTCGGTGGCCTCGTGGCGCATGAAGTAGCTTACGTCCAGCGTGTCCCACAGCTTCTTGTGTGCCTCGAAGGGCTGGGCGGAGAGCGCCAGCGCCACCAGGGCCTCGCGTTTGCGCGCCTCGACTTCAGCA
>DAIQRN010000382.1:849-3343 GCA_036786185.1 Acidovorax sp.
CCCGCCCGCCGAGAGTGCGCAGCGTGGCGCGGTACAGGTCTTCCAGCAGCTTGCCCTTCCAGCCGTTCCACACCTTGGGGCTGGTGCCACGGATGTCGGCTACGGTGAGCAGGTACAACGCCGTCAGATAGCGCTCATTGCCTACGCGCTGGGCGAAGGCGCCGATCACGTCCGGGTCGCTCAAGTCCTGCTTTTGCGCCACATTGCTCATGGTCAGGTGCTCGCGCACCAGAAATTCGATGAGCTTCGCGTCCTCGCGGCCCACGCCGTGCTGGCGGGCAAAGCGCCGCACCTCGGTGGCGCCGATCTGCGAATGGTCGCCGCCGCGCCCCTTGCCGATGTCGTGGAACAGCGCCGCCAGGTACAGCAGCCAGGGCTTGTCCCAGCCGCTGGCCAGTTGCGAGCAGAACGGGTATTCGTGCGCGTGCTCGGCCATGAAGAAGCGGCGCACGTTGCGCAGCACCATCAGGATGTGCTGGTCCACGGTATAGACGTGAAACAGGTCGTGCTGCATCTGCCCCACGATGCGCCGAAACGGCCACAGGTAGCGCCCCAGCACCGAGGTCTGGTTCATCAGCCGCATGGCATGCGTGATGCCCGAGGGCTGCTGCAGGATGCGCATGAAGGCGGCGCGGTTGACCGGGTCGCGCCGGAAGGCGCCATCCATCACGCCGCGCGCGTTGTAGAGCGCACGCAGAGTGCGGGCTGAAAGATCCTTGAGCCCGGCAGTCGTCTGGTGCAGTAAAAAGGTTTCCAGAATCGCGTGTGGATCGCGCTCGTACAGGTCATCGCTGGCCACCTCGATGAGCCCGGCTTTCTCGAAAAAGCGCGCGTTGATGGGGCGCGGCGCGTGGGTCGAGGGGTTCAGGCGCTCTTCGATGTTGAGCAGCAGGATCTGGCTGAGTTGCGACACGGCCTTGGCTGCCCAGTAATAGCGGCGCATCAGGGCTTCGCTGGCGCGCAAGGCTAAGCGCGTGCCATCGGGCGCTTGTGACCGGTAGCCAAACGATTCGGCCACCGCGGTCTGCAAGTCAAACACCAGCCGGTCCTCGTGGCGCCCGGCAATGGCATGCAGGCGGGAGCGCACCAGGCACAGCAGGGCCTCGTTGCGCTCGATCTGGCGCACTTCAAACGCCGTGGCCATGCCGCTGGCGGCCAGTTCTTTCCAGGTGCGGCCCAGGCCGGCGGCGCGTGCCACCCACAGAATCATCTGCAGGTCGCGCAGGCCTCCGGGCGATTCCTTGCAGTTGGGTTCGAGTGCGTAGGGCGTGTTTTCGTATTTGGTGTGCCGCTGGCGCATTTCGAGGGTTTTGGCCACCAGAAATGCCTGCGGGTTCAGTTGCGCGCTGTATTGCTGCTGGAACTGTGCAAACAGTGCCCCATTGCCGCAAATCAGGCGGGCCTCCAGCAGCGAGGTCTGCACCGTCACATCCTGGGCCGATTCGGCCAGGCACTCCGCCACGGTGCGCACACTGGAGCCGATTTCCAGGCCCGCATCCCAGCAGCTGCCAATAAAGCTCTCCAGCTGGGCGCGCAACTCGCACCCTGAGTCGGTCGTGCAACCTTCAGGCAGCAGCAGCAGCACATCGACGTCGGAATAAGGAAACAGCTGGTCGCGCCCAAAGCCGCCCACGGCCACCAGGGCCAGATCGGCTGGGAGCTGGGCGCGCTGCCACAGGGCTTGCAGCAACCCGCCCGCCAAGGTGGAGAGCTTGCGCAGCATCAAGCGGATGCCACGGGTGGAAGCGCCGGTGGCCTGCATGGTGGCCAGCAGGGCCGCCTTGTCGTGGCGGTAGGCGTTCCGCAGGGCGTGAATTTCGGTCATGGGCAAGGGCGATGAAGAAAGCGGTGGGCCATGACCTGCGCAAGCAAGAGTCGTGCTTGCAGGCGCTGCGCCTCAGATCGTGAACATGGATTCAGGTGGTGGTGGCGGTCACAAACGACGGCAGCGGGGGCGAGCCGGCCGAAAGCGTCATCACCTCATAGCCTGTTTCGGTGACCAGCACCGTGTGCTCCCACTGTGCCGACAGGCTGCGGTCCTTGGTGACGATGGTCCAGCCGTCGTTGCCAAACTCCTTGATCTCGCGCCGCCCGGCGTTGATCATGGGCTCGATGGTGAACACCATGCCGGGCTTGAGCTCTTCGAGCGTGCCGGGGCGGCCATAGTGCAGCACCTGGGGTTCTTCGTGGAACACCTTGCCAATGCCGTGGCCGCAGAACTCGCGCACCACCGAAAAGCCGTGCCCTTCGGTGAATTTCTGGATGGCGTGTCCGATGTCGCCCAGGTGCGCGCCGGGGCGCACCTGCTGGATACCCAGCCACATGGCGTCATAAGTAATGGCGGACAGGCGCTTGGCGGCAATCGAGCACTCGCCAATCAGGTACATGCGGCTGTTGTCGCCATACCAGCCATCCTTGGTGATGACGGTGACGTCCACGTTGACGATGTCGCCCTTCTTGAGCGGCTTGTCGTTGGGGATGCCGTGGCACACCA
>DAIQRN010000021.1:0-13287 GCA_036786185.1 Acidovorax sp.
AGACCCAACTCGCCGCCTACCTGGAGCGCGTGCAGCAGCCGTTTGAGCTGGTGGCCTCCCTGGACGACAGCGAGACGGCGCGCGAAATGCGCGAGCTGCTGACAACCATCCAGTCCCTGCGCAGCGACAAGATCACCCTGCGCACCGATGGCAACGATGCACGTAAGCCATCCTTCAGCCTGCAGCGCGTGGGCACGAACACACAGCTGCGCTTTGCCGGCCTGCCGCTGGGCCATGAGTTCACCTCGCTGGTGCTGGCCCTGCTGTGGACCGGCGGCCACCCGCCCAAGGCGGAGCAGGACGTGATCGACTCCATCAAGGCCCTCGAAGGCGACTTCAATTTCGAGGTCTACATGAGCCTGACCTGCCACAACTGCCCGGACGTGGTGCAGGCGCTGTCGCTGATGGCTGTGCTCAACCCCAACGTCAAGACCACCGTGATCGAAGGCGGCGCCTTCCAGCAGGAAGTGACCGAACGCCAGATCATGGCCGTGCCCATGGTGTTCCTCAACGGCGAAGTGTTCGGCTCCGGCCGCATGACGGTGGAGGAAATCGTCGCCAAGCTCGATACCGGCTCTGCTGCCCGTGAAGCCGCCAAGCTCAGCGCCAAGGACCCTTACGACGTGCTCATCGTCGGTGGTGGCCCCGCTGGTGCGGCAGCCGCCGTGTACGCCGCCCGCAAGGGCATCCGCACCGGCGTCGCCGCCGAGCGTTTTGGTGGCCAGGTCAATGACACGCTGGCCATCGAGAACTACATCTCGGTGCTCGAAACCGACGGCCCCAAGTTTGCCGCCGCGCTTGAAGCCCACACCCGCGCCTATGGCGTGGACATCATGAACCTGCAACGCGCCGACAAGCTCATCCCTGCCGCACAGCCCGGCGGCCTGATCGAAGTGCAGCTCGCCAACGGCGGCTCGCTCAAGGCCAAGACGGTGATCCTGTCCACCGGCGCCCGCTGGCGTAACGTGAACGTGCCTGGCGAAGCCGAGTACAAGAACAAGGGCGTGGCCTACTGCCCGCACTGCGATGGCCCGCTGTTCAAGGGCAAGCGCACGGCAGTGATCGGCGGCGGCAACTCGGGTGTCGAGGCCGCCATCGACCTGGCGGGCGTCGTGGCCCATGTCACGGTGGTGGAGTTCGCCGACCAGCTCAAGGCCGACGCCGTGCTGGTGAGCAAGCTCAAGAGCCTGCCCAACGTGACCATCCACACCAACGCGCAGACCACCGAGATCACCGGCGCCGACGGCAAGGTCAACGGCCTCAAGTACAAGGACCGCGCCACGGGCGTGGAGCATGCGGTGGCGCTGGAAGGCGTTTTCGTGCAGATCGGTCTGGTGCCCAACACCGAATGGCTCAAGGGGACGGTGGACCTGTCCAGGTTCGGCGAGATCGCCGTGGACTCGCACGGCCGCACCAATATCCCCGGCGTGTTCGCGGCGGGCGACTGCACCACGGTGCCGTTCAAGCAGATCGTGATCGCGGCGGGCGAGGGCGCCAAGGCAGCACTGAGCGCGTTCGACCACCTGATCCGCATGCCGGTGGTGGCAGCGCCCGAAGCCGCAGCCCCCACGGCGCAGCGGGTGACCGAGCCTGCATGAGTGGTCGCAGACGCGCCAAAATTTATATGAAAATGGCCTCTAGCGCTTACTGGATAAGCGCTAGTAGCTATTAAATAAATAGCTTTTCAGCCAACAAACCCTTGCGGCAGCCGTGGGCGGCGCCCGGTGGCTGTCAGTACATCAGCCGCTCCGGCCGTATCTCCTGCAGGATGGTGGTGGCGATCTCTTCGATCGACTTGGTGGTGGACGACAGCCAGCGGATGCCCGCGCGGCGCATCATGGCCTCGGCTTCGCCCACTTCCATGCGACAGTTTTGCAGGCTGGCGTAGCGTGAGTCGGGGCGCCGTTCGCTGCGGATTTCGGACAGGCGTTCGGGGCTGATGGTCAGGCCAAAGATTTTCTTGCGGTAGGGCTCCAGCGCGGGGGGCAGCTGGCGGCGGTCGAAGTCCTCGGGGATCAGCGGGTAGTTGGCCGCCTTCAGGCCGTGCTGCATCGCCAGGTACAGGCTGGTGGGTGTCTTGCCGCTGCGGCTCACGCCCACCAGGATCACGTCGGCCTCTTCGAGGTTGCGGTGGCTCTGGCCGTCATCGTGCGCCAGGCTGTAGTTGATGGCCTCGATGCGGTCCTGGTATTCCTTGTTCTTGCTGATGTCCGAAAACCGCCCGACGCGGTGGTGCGACTTGATACCCAGCTCCTGCTCCAGCGGGTGAACAAAGGTGCCAAACATGTCCAGCAGCATGCCCTGGCAGCCGTCCTGGATGACCCTGAGCACTTCCATGTTCACCAGCGTGGTGAAGACCACGGGCTTTTTGCCTTCGATTTCCGCCGTGTGGTTGATCTGCCGCACCGCCTGGTGAGCCTTGTCCACCGTGTCAGTAAACGGCAGACGCACATGGCGCGGCTTCATCTCGAACTGGGCGAGGATGGCGTTGCCGAACGTCTCGGCGGTAATGCCAGTGCCGTCGGAGACGAAGAATACGGTGCGTGAGTGCATGGAGCCCCTTTTTGGAAAGCGTCAGCCCATTGCCAGAAGCTCGGGCCTACAATTGTCACAATTATCCAATTCTCACCATGCACCGCGTCGGCCCACAAATACAACGACAAAGCCGCAGCCCGTGCATGGCCGCTCGCCCCACTGTGCCCCTTTGTGGGGGCGGGCGCGCAGACCCAGTTTTAACTTCTGGAGCTTTCCCATGTCTGCACTTTTCAGCCCGACCGCCCTGGTCGTACCGTTTGAAAACCTGAGAATGACTGATGTCGAGGCAGTAGGCGGTAAAAACGCCTCCCTCGGCGAGATGATCTCCCAACTGCCGCAGGGCGTGCGTGTGCCAACGGGCTTTGCCACCACGGCTCACGCATTCCGTCAGTTTCTCGCCCATGATGGCCTTGCTGACCGAATCAGCGTCAAGCTCAAAAACCTGGATACCGAGGATGTGCGCGCACTGGCTGCGGTGGGTGCTGAAATCCGTGCCATGGTCGAGGCCCAGCCTTTCCCGGCCGATCTGCAAAAAGCCATTGGCGATGCGTTTGCCACGTTGAGCGCGGGCAACCCTGCCGCATCGTTTGCCGTGCGCTCGTCGGCCACCGCCGAAGATCTGCCCGACGCCTCGTTTGCGGGCCAGCAGGAGACCTTCCTGAACGTGGTCGGAATCGACGACGTGCTGCACAAGATGAAGGAGGTTTTCGCCAGCCTCTACAACGACCGTGCCATCAGCTACCGCGTGCACAAGGGCTTTGAGCACGATGTGGTGGCCCTGTCGGCGGGCGTGCAACGCATGGTGCGCTCCGATCTGGGTGCGGCGGGTGTGATGTTCACCATCGACACCGAGTCAGGTTTTGAAGACGTGGTGTTCATCACCAGCAGCTACGGCCTGGGCGAGACCGTGGTGCAGGGCGCCGTGAACCCCGACGAGTTCTATGTGCACAAGCCCATGCTCCAGGCGGGCAAGAAGGCCGTGATCCGCCGCAACCTGGGCAGCAAGCTGATCCAGATGGTGTTTGCCACGCCCGAAGAGAAGGCCGCCTCTGGCAAGCTCATCAAGACCACCGATGTGCCCACCGAGCAGCGCAACCGCTACTCGCTGACCGATGCCGACGTGGAGCAACTGGCGCGCTATGCGCTGGTGATCGAGCAGCACTATGGCCGCCCCATGGATATCGAGTGGGGCAAGGACGGCACGGACGGCCAGCTCTACATCCTGCAGGCCCGCCCCGAGACGGTGAAGAGCCAGTCCAAGGGCCAGGCCGAGCTGCGCTACAAGCTCAAGGGCCAGGGCGCCGTGCTGGCCGAGGGCCGCGCCATCGGCCAGAAGATCGGCACCGGTCCCGTGCGCCTGGTGCACAGCATTTCCGAGATGGACAAGGTCCAGCCCGGTGACGTGCTGGTGACCGACATGACCGACCCCAACTGGGAGCCCGTGATGAAGCGCGCCAGCGCCATCGTCACCAACCGCGGCGGGCGCACCTGCCACGCCGCCATCATTGCGCGCGAGCTGGGCATCCCCGCCGTGGTGGGCTGCAGCGATGCGACCGAGCGGCTGAAGGACGGCACCCTGGTCACGGTGAGCTGCGCCGAAGGCGACACGGGCCATATCTACGACGGCCTGCTTGAAACCGAGGTCACCGAGGTGCAGCGCGGCGAGATGCCGCCCATTGCGACCAAGATCATGATGAACGTGGGCAACCCCCAGCTGGCGTTTGACTTTGCCCAGCTGCCCAACGAAGGCGTGGGCCTGGCGCGCCTGGAGTTCATCATCAACAACAACATTGGCGTGCACCCCAAGGCCATCCTGGACTACCCGCAGATCGACGCGGATCTGAAGAAGGCGGTGGAATCCGTGGCCCGTGGTCATGCCAGTCCGCGTGCGTTCTACGTGGACAAGGTTGCAGAAGGCGTGGCCACCATTGCAGCCGCCTTCTGGCCCAAGCCTGTGATCGTGCGCCTGTCGGACTTCAAGTCCAACGAATACCGCAAGCTCATCGGCGGCAGCCGCTACGAGCCCGAGGAGGAAAACCCCATGCTGGGCTTCCGCGGCGCGGCGCGCTACCTGAGCGCCGATTTCGGCGAAGCCTTTGCCATGGAGTGCGAGGCCTTGAAGCGCGTGCGCAACGACATGGGCCTGACCAATGTGCAGGTGATGGTGCCCTTTGTGCGCACGCTGGGCCAGGCCGAGCGCGTCACGCAGCTGCTGGCCCAGCACGGCCTCTCGCGCGGCAAGGACGATCTCAAGGTCATCATGATGTGCGAGGTGCCGAGCAATGCCATCCTGGCTGAGCGCTTCCTGGAGTTCTTCGACGGTTTCTCCATCGGCTCCAACGACCTGACCCAGCTCTCGCTGGGCCTGGACCGCGATTCGGGCCTGGAGCTGCTGGCGCACGACTTTGATGAGCGCGATCCAGCCGTGCTGGCGCTGATCCACCAAGCCATCAAGGCCTGCCTGGCCCAGGGCAAGTACGTCGGCATCTGCGGCCAAGGCCCCAGCGACCACCCCGACTTTGCCAAGTGGCTGGCCCAGGAAGGTATCTCGTCGATCTCGCTGAACCCGGACAGCGTGATGGCCACCTGGCAGCAGCTCGCGGGCTGACGCACGTTCCCGCATGCAACGCCCGTCTGCTCAGCATCCTGAAATGGCGGGCCCTTTCCCGCCCGACCTGCATGATGTGCGCCACCTGCGGCTCAAGGCAGGCTTGCTGCTGCTGTGGGCGCTGGTGTCCTTCGGGGCCACGTATTTCGCGCGCGACCTGCAGCCGTTGGTGGTGGCGGGCTGGCCGCTGAGCTACTGGGTGGCGGCACAAGGCGCGGTGGTGGTGTTCATTGGCATCGTGGTGGTCTATGGCTGGGCCATGAACCGCTTTGAACGCCAGGACGCCGAGGTGGCCGCCGCTGCCGACGGCGAAGCGCGCCGCCATGGCTGAGCGCGGCGGCAACGGCTCGCAGCGGCCCGCCTCGGGGTCGGCCTACCTCTGGCGCCTGCACCGCACGCTGGCGCTCTATGTGGTGGGCGTCCTGGGGTTTCTGGCGCTGATGACCTGGGCCGAGCGCCAGGGCCTGTCGCGCCACTGGATCGGCCCGATCTTCCTGTTCGTCACCGTCATGGCCTATGCCGGCATTGGCGTGTATGGCCGCACGACCGACCCGGAGGAATATTACGTCGCGGGCCGCCGCATCCCGCCCATGTACAACGGCATGGCCGCCGCCGCCGACTGGATGAGCGCGGCCTCGTTCATCAGCCTGTCGGGGGCTCTGTATCTGCAGGGCTTTGCGGGCACGCCAGGGCAGGCGGGCGGTTTGGCCTATCTGCTGGGCTGGACGGGCGGCTTTTGCCTGGTAGCCATCCTGGTGGCGCCGCACCTGCGGGCCATGGGGCTGTACACCGTGCCCGATTTCTTCCACGTTCGCTACGGTGGCCGCTGGCCGCGCGTGATCGCTGCGCTGGCGGCGGTGTTGTGCTCTTTTACCTATGTGGTGGCGCAGATCTACGGCGTGGGGCTGATTGCCTCGCGCCTCACGGGCGTGCAGTTCGAGATCGGCATCATGTTGGGCCTGGGCGGCGTACTGCTGTGCTCCTTTCTGGGCGGCATGCGCGCCATCACCTGGACGCAGGTGGCGCAGTATGTGGTGCTGCTGCTGGCCTTTTTGATCCCGGTGTCCTGGCTCGCCTACAAGCAGTTGGGCAGCCCGCTCGCGCCGCTGGTCTATGGCGCGCAGATCAGCAAGATCGCCGACCTGGAGGCACAGCTGCTCGACTCCCCGGCCGAGCACCAGGTGGTGCAAACCTACCTGCAGCGTGCCCGGGATTACGAGGCGCGGCTGCAGGATGTGGAGGGCGCCTTGGCGCGCGAGCGCGACAAGGGCCGCGAGCGCGTCCGCGCACTGCGCGCCCAGAATGCCGACGTGGGTCTCATCGTTGCCGCCAGCCGGGAGCTGGCGGCCCTGCCGCGCGACGCTCAAACCGCCCGCGAGCGCTGGACGCGCGAAATGCGTGACAACTACGAGCGCGCACGCCCCCTCGGTGGCCTGCCACGGCACAGCCAGGCCTTTGCGGGCGACCCCAACGGCACCCCCGAGGAGCAGCGCGACTATGAGCTGACGCGCCGCAACTTCCTGGCGCTGATGTTCTGCCTGATGGTGGGCACGGCCGGCCTGCCGCATCTGCTCACGCGCTACTACACCGCGCCCACGGTGGGGGGCGCCCGGGCTTCCGTGGCCTGGTCACTGTTCTTCATTGCGCTTTTGTACCTGAGCGCCCCGGCCCTGGCGGTGCTGGTGAAGTTCGAGGTGATGCAGAACCTGGTGGGCAGCAGCTTCGACCAGCTCCCCAACTGGATGGCGCAGTGGGCGCGGGTGGACAGCTCGCTGCTGTCCATCGAAGACGTCAATGGCGACGGCATCGTGCAGTTTGGCGAGATCCGCCTGGGGGCCGACCTCATCATGCTGGCCACGCCCGAACTGGGGGGGCTGCCCTATGTGGTGTCGGGCCTGGTGGCGGCGGGTGGCCTGGCTGCAGCCCTGTCCACGGCCGACGGGCTGCTGCTCACCATCAGCAACGCCCTGGTGCGCGATCTGTACTTTTCCGGTGCGCAGCGCAAGGCCTCGCCCGAGCAGCGGGTGATTCTGACCAAGTTCACCCTGCTGGCGGTGGCGCTGTCGGCGGCCTTTGTGGCCGCACTCAAGCCGTCCGAGATTTTGCCCATGGTGTCGGCCTCGTTCTCGCTGGCGGCATCGGCCTTCGTGCCGGCCATGGTGCTGGGCATCTTCTGGCGCGGTACCACACGCCAGGGGGCGGTGGCGGGCATGCTCACGGGGCTGGGTGTGGTGGTGTACTACATGCTGTCGCATGTGTCGGCCCTGCGCGCGCTGCCGTCCTGGCTGCTGGCCGATGGCCTGTGGTTTGGTATTCAGCCCATTTCCGCGGGGGTGTTTGGTGTTCCGGTCGGCCTGGTGGTGGCCGTGGTGGTCAGCTGGGTGACCCGGCCCGCGCCGCAGCCGCCGCGCATTCGGTCCGAAATGTAAGCCGCATGCGGGTTTGGTTTATGGAAATCCCCATATTCAAGGGCGCCCAAACATGAGACCCTGAGTACCGCATGGCGGCCCCGGGGAGGGCTGACGCCACGGCGATCAACGTAAGGAGATACATGGTTCTCGTCAAGACGCAAGCGGGGCAGGAGGCACTCAAGGACCGGCATGGCAGCCTCAGCTCGCGCCAGCGATCGGCCTTCATCCTTTTTGACGGCAAGCGCACGATGGGCGATGTTCTTGCGGCGACTGCGGCCATGGGCATCACACAGGACGATGTGCAGACCATGATTGCGCAGGGCCTGCTGGAGCCGCTCTCCGGCAAGCTTCCGCCTGCCTTTGCTGCAAGTGGTGCGGCGGCAGCACCCCAGGATTCTGCGACCGACCTTGGCACGATTGCTTCTGCGCCGGCCGAGGGCTCGGGGCGTTCGCCCAAAGAGCGCTAGCAGGCTGCCTACCCCCTGGCCACGGAGCTTACTGCCAGCCTGGGGCTGCGTGGGTTCCGTCTGAATTTGGCGGTGGAAGGCACCAGCAGCTTTGAAGAACTGGCCGCCCTGGCGCCCAAGATCCGCGAGGCAGTGGGCGATGCCAAGTTCGCGCGGCTGGACAAGGCGCTGTTTGACTGATTTTTCGGGGCCGCATCAGTGGTGTGGTGGTTTGAAAGACAAAAGCGGCCCGGAGGCCGCTTTTGTCGTTCAGGAGGGGGCTGGGCAGGTGCTCAGCGGCCGACCTTGAGCAGTTCGACGTCGAACTTCAGCGTCGCGTTGGGCGGGATCACGCCACCCGCGCCGCGCGCGCCGTAGCCCAGGGCTGCCGGGATGATCAGCGTGCGCTGGCCGCCGATCTTCATGCCCTGCACGCCTTCGTCCCAGCCCTTGATGACCATGCCGGCACCCAGCGAGAACTCGAAGGGGTCGTTGCGGTCGCGGCTGGAGTCGAACTTGGCGCCTTGCTCGCCATTGTTGTAGAGCCAGCCCGTGTAGTGCACCGACACGTTCTGGCCCTTGGTGGCCTCGGCGCCTTCGCCCACGGTGGTGTCTTCGTACTGCAGGCCGGATGCGGTGGTGATCAATGCCATGACAATTCCTTGAATGCTATTAAAAATATAGCTTCCAGCGCTTGCTGCACAAGCGCTGGAAGCTGATTTGATGCTGATTTTGGCTCAGACCTTCTTGGCGCGGCCCGCCACCCAGCGGGTAGCGAAGGCTTGCACGTCCGACAGGCGCTTGAGCAGGTCGGCACCCGATGGGGTGACGGTGTAGCCGTCGCTGCCGTGGTCCACAAAGCCCGCTTCGCGCAGTTCCTTGATGCGGGTGTTGAGTGTGTTGGGCGTGATGCCGCCCACGCTGTCCTGCAGCAGGCGGAAGGTCTGGGGGTGCCCGTCCTTCAAGGCCCACAGCACGCGCAGCGCATAACGGCATTCGAGCCGCTCGAACAGCTGGTTGACGGCGGCATTTTCTTTGGAGCTCATGAACGCTTCTCCTCGCGCAAATGTTGAATCGAAACTCGGTTCGGGCGGATAGGGCCAGCCCGCCGATGTGCATTGAATATAGCCCGGAACCTATTTTGCTACAAGTTTGGTAGCTCAGAACGCACACCACATATGCGCCAAGCCTTCAAAAACAGGAGTTGTCACATAAACTGTTGCAGCAAGGCCACGGTTGGGCGTCCGGGCGCTGCTCCGCCAGATAGCCGTTGCGGTACGGCCTTTGGCCGCACGCTGCCAGGGGAGGTGGTTGAAAGCGAGGTACTGCGTTTGATGCAGGCCCGGCGGTTCGGCCAAGCCCGTGCCTTGGTGGGCGACCGCCTGGCAGACGGGGCTACCGCAGAATGCGAAAGCACCCGCTGCGCTGCCAGCGGCCTGATCTTATTTTCTCCAACGCTCCGCACATGAACGCTACACACACCACATCTTCACCCCGCCTACCGCTGGAAGGCCTGCGCGTCGTCGAGTTCACCCACATGGTCATGGGCCCCACCTGCGGCATGGTGCTGGCCGACCTGGGGGCCGAGGTCATCAAGGTCGAGCCCGTGGAGGGCGACCGCACGCGCCACCTGCTGGGCGCGGGCGCGGGCTTCTTCCCCATGTTCAACCGCAACAAGAAGAGCATTGCCATCGACCTGCGCAGCCCCGAGGGCCTGGAGGTGGCGCGCAAGCTGGCGGCCTCGGCCGACGTGGTGGCGCAGAACTTCAAGCCCGGCGTGATGACCAAATACGGGCTGGACTACGCGGCGCTCGCCGCGCAGAACCCCCGCCTGATCTACGTGAACCACACCGGCTTTCTGCCCGGCCCGTATGAGCACCGCACGGCGCTCGACGAGGTGGTGCAGATGATGGGTGGCCTCGCCTACATGACCGGCCGCCCCGGCGACCCGCTGCGCGCTGGGGCCAGCGTGAACGACATCATGGGTGGCATGTTTGGCGCCATAGGCGCCATGGCGGCGCTGATGCAGCGCGGCATCACCGGGCGTGGGCAGGAGGTGGACTCGGCCCTGTTCGAGAACAACGTTTTCCTGGTGGGTCAGCACATGATGCAGTACGCGGTCACGGGCCAGCCCGCCGCGCCGATGCCCGAGCGCATTTCGTCCTGGGCCGTGTATGACGTGTTCAGCGTGAAGGATGGCGGGCAGATCTTTCTGGCCGCCGTGAGCGACGCGCAGTGGGTCACCTTCTGCGACGCCATGGGCTACGCCGACCTGAAGGCCGACCCTGCGTACGCCACCAACAACGACCGCGTGCGCGCCCGTCCCACGCTGATACCGGTGCTGCGCGAGCGCCTGGCCGCGCACACGGCCGACGCGCTGGCCGCGATCTTTGAGCGCCACGGCCTGCCGTTCGCACCCATCCGCCGGCCCGAAGAGCTGTTTGACGACCCGCACCTGCAAGCCACGGGCGGCCTGGCCGACATCACGCTGCCCGACGGCGAGCGCGCGGGCCAGACGGCGCAGATCACGCTCATGCCGCTGCGCATGGACGGGCAGCGCCTGTCGGTGCGCTGCGACCCGCCGCGCCTGGGCGCGCACACGGCCGATCTGCTGCAGGGCCTGGGCTACACGCCCGAGGCCGTGGCCGCGCTGCAGGCCGCGCGCGCCGTGGCCTGACCGGTATCGACTTCCCCATCACACCGGAGACAAACACCACGCCCCCGCCTTTCATCCAGCGGTTTGAGGTGTTTTAGGCTGCTAGCGCTTGCTGGATAAGCGCTAGCAGCTATTGTTTTAATAGTTTTTCATGCAGCGTTCGGTGCAGGCAGCACGGCCTGCTGCTGCGCCCGCACGCGGAACACGGCCACGGCGTCCACCATCTGGCGGGCCTGGCTGTTCAGGCTGCCCGCAGCGGCGGCGCTTTCTTCGACCAGCGCGGCGTTTTGCTGCGTTGCGCCGTCCATGCGCACGATGGCCTGGGTCACGCGCTCCATGTCGGCGGTCTGCACGGTGCTGGCCTGGCTGATGTCTTCCATCAGGGCGCTGACCGCGCGGATGGAGGCCACCACCTCGGCCATGGTGCTGCCCGCGTCGCGGGCCAGGGTGGAGCCCGCCTGCACGCGCTCCACGCTGGCCTGGATCAGCGCCTTGATCTCGCGCGCGGCACCGGCGCTGCGCGTGGCCAGGCTGCGCACCTCGCTGGCCACCACGGCAAAGCCCCGGCCCTGTTCGCCCGCGCGGGCGGCCTCCACGGCCGCGTTCAGCGCCAGGATGTTGGTCTGGAATGCAATGGAGTCGATGACGCCAATGATGTCGGCGATGCGGCGCGAGCTCTCCTGGATGCCCTGCACCACATCCACCATCTGCGTCACCACGTCGCCCCCGCGCTGCGCCACGGCGGCGCCGCTGCGCGCCAGATCATTGGCGCGCTGTGCATTGGCGGCGTTTTGCTGCACCGTGGCCTGCAACTGCTGCATGGACGAGGCGGTTTCGTCCAGCGATGCCGCCTGTTCCTCGGTGCGCAGGCTCAGGTCCGCGTTGCCCTGGGCGATCTCGGCGCTGGCGCTGGCCACGCCTTCGGCATTGCTGCGCACGCCCGACACCACGGCTTCCAGGTTGTGCTGCATGGCGCGCAGGGCCTCCAGCAGGCGGGCGGGTTCGTCCTTGCCCTCCACCGCAATGGCGGTGGTCAGGTCGCCCGCCGCCACCTTGTGCGCCACGGCCACGGCCACGCCCAGCGGGCGCACCACCGAGCGCGTGATCAGCCAGCCCGCGCACGCGCCCAGCGCCGTCACCAGGGCCAGCGCCACCAGGCTGCTGATCAGCGCCCGCCGCGCATCCTGCCCAGCCTGTTGTGCAATGGCGGCGCTGCTGGCGGCCACACGCTGGCTCAGCGCGGTGAGCAACTGGGCGGGGCCCTGGTCGATGTCGGCCACGTCGGCGTCGCCCGCCGAGGGCACGAAGCCCAGCGACTGGAAGACCTCGAAGCCCTTGCGGTAGCCCTGCGCCATCTGGGCATGGGCCTGGCTGAACTTTTGCAGCGCGGCCTTTTCCTCGGCGTCGCTCAGATGGGGCTCCAGCGCCCGGGCGGCCTCGGCCACGCGCTTTTCGCTGGCCTGGAAGGCGGCCCAGTGCAGCTCGCGCTTGCGCGAGTCCTCGCCGCGCAGCAGGGTGTTCTTCCACTCCAGCACCTGGGTCTTGAACTCGCTTTCCATGCGGCTCACGGCGCGCTCCTGGGCCACGCGTTCCTGCACCGTGGTGTCGTAGGTGCCCAGCGTGCGGTACAGCGCGGCAATGCCGAACAGGGCGGCGCCCAGCAGCAGCGTCAGCACCAGGCCCAGCGCGGTGGCCATGCGGGTGCTGATGGAGTGGTTGGACATCTTCACATCAGGCCTTCAGCTTGAGCAGATACACCATCACCCGAGCGGTGGTGAGGTCCAGCTCGATGAACTCCGCCAGGTCCTTGCCCGCCAGCCAGGAGGCGTCCCAGCGGTTGTTCTTGAGCGTGCGCAGCCAGGATTCATGTTCGGTGGCGGCCTCGACGGCGGCCACCATCTCGGCCGTGCGCGCGGTGGCCACGCCCTTGCCGGTGAACACGCCGCGCCAGTTGGCCATGACCGCGTCCAGCCCCTGCTCGCGAAAGGCGGGCAGCCCGAACATGCTGCGCCGGGACGAGACGCCAATGGCCCGCAGCTTGCCCGAGGCCACTGCATCGCTGAACTCGCTGTAGCCCGACAGGCCCACGGCGGCTTTGCCCGAGAGCACGGCATCGATCACCTCGTTGCCGCCCGCAAAGGGCTTGTACACCAGGTTTTCCGGATGGGCCTTGGCCGCACGGGCGACCACGCCCGCGAACATGTGGTCGATGCCACCGGCGGAGCCCCCGGCCACGGGCACCGCAGCCAGGTCGGCACGCAGGGCATCCCGCAGGTCGTTGGTGTTCTTGATGGGGGACTGGGCCGCGACGGCCGCGACGATGTAGTCGCTGGTCAGCCGCGCAATGGGCTGGATGTGTCCCAGGTCCACCGCAGGCTTTTGCAGTGCCACCGCGCCCACCATCACGCTGCCGCCCATCAGCAGCGTGTGGGGGTCGTTGGCGTATTTCTCGGCGTATTTGGCCAGGCCAAGGGTACCGCCCTTGCCGCCGATGTTCTCGTACTCCACCTGGTCGGCCGCGCCTGCCGCCACCAGGGCAGCGCCCAGCGCCCGACCCGTCTGGTCCCAGCCGCCGCCGGGGTTGGCCGGGACCACGATGCGCAGCGTGGCGGCCAGCTTGGGCGCGCGGCT